>JAAZOO010000186.1 GCA_012797715.1 Geobacteraceae bacterium
ATCACTGGCGGGCGAGGATTCCCTCTGCGCCTTCTCCCCTCCACTCCGGCCCCTTGCATATTTCCGCAATCATTGGCAACCTCCCTCTTGTATCCCCGTGCACATGAACACCCGACGCATCGTTCTCCAATACGGAAGGCAACAGGAACCATATGCCGCATCGGCACGGTTCAGGGATGCAATCCTCCGCAAAATCATCCTGTTGTAAACATTTCCGACATGACGGGACTCTGCTGTTAATACAAATTTTACATTCTCCATGCGACTCTCGCCTTGCGTGCCACAACACACCATAACCTATTGAATATACAGTCACTTTTTTCACTAAATGCGGGCATGTTATTTGCTGAGTATATTTTTGGCTACGTATACAGGAACAAGGGTACGGTGAAGGAAAGGGGGGTCCACCATGAAAGAATTCACTCCGTTGTTCAGAGAAGAAAGGAAATCGTTGGGGCGAGCCGTATTGTCTCTCCTTCTCGCGTTTCCGCTTTGCATGGCCATGGGGGGCGGGACGGCGAATGCCTACCCGTGGACTATCGAAGCGGACAGGGTTGAGGCAGTGGTAGCGGTGGCAAGCCAGGGCAGTTACAGTGGACTCGTTCAGGTTTACGAGACGGATTACTCCTATGCAAAGGGCTTCGAATCCGCCTACGCGGACATTTCGGGGGAACACATTTTCTTTGAAGGTTTTCCGCTTTCGACAGCAAAGGTTGTGTACGATGCCTCCGCCACGGCACTCGCCGCCGCAGGAACGGGAACCCTGAGAATCGGCCTCGATTCTTCCGGCGATATCTACGCATTCGGAAATAAGATTTCGAATATCGGCAGTTCGGCCATGGCCTATGCACAGATACTGGAAACAATGCATTTTTACAGCAAGACAGGAACGCCCCTAACCGCTCCGTTTCCTGTGACGGTTACCTGGGAGGTGCACGGCACCGTCGATGCCCTGAATAAAAGCGCCTATACCCTGTTCAATACCGCCGTCGGCGGACCCGACTGGTTCATTACCGACTGGCCGTACTACCGGGAACCCTATGAACGGAAGGATGACCTGCTGGACGGATTCGCGTACTTCAGCAGGACGGTGTGGATGAACCCCTCATCAACCGCACCGGCATGGGGGTACGACTGGTGGTCCTATGATCCCCTCGATTTGTCCGTGATGGGGTACCTCTACGTGAGTATTGCGGAGGGGTGGGCATATTTCATGTCTACGGGCCAGTTTTCCATTACCGTTCCTGAGGGAATCGCCTGGGTATCCTCATCGGGAATCTTCCTTACCGAGAACAACGGTCCCGGCCCGAATCCCGACGCCGTTCCCGAACCTGCCACCGCCCTGCTCCTGGCTGCGGGCCTTGGCGGTCTGGCCCTTATGAAAAGAAGAACTGGAAAATAATTGACAGCTTTCTCGCCCGGGAAAGGATCACAGCCCTGCCGGTTTTCTGCGACAGGGCTTTTTTTTTTGCGAAACGGCAGGGAGACAATTCTTCTTGTGATTTCTTCCGGGAACGCGGTATCCTTTTCCCTGAAAACCGGCAGGGGCGGCACTCCCTATGGATTCTTGATTTTGCAAAAAAGTTGTCACCGAACGGCAGGGAATTCCGGGCAGATGCTCCACCATTGTTCCACCAGCATCCTATTTTTCACCAAACCGTAACGCGATTGTTACATTCACCCTCTACTATTCCCCCGTGAAAGGGGGGAACATGCCCTATGAAAACAATCCTCATCATTGAAGACGAACGTGACCTCCTGGATCTCATCGCATTCAACCTGGAACGGGAAGGATACCGCGTTGAGACCGCCGTTGACGGGACGACCGGCCTGGAAGCCGCCCGCCGCACCCTCCCCGACCTGATTATTCTTGATTTGATGCTTCCGGGGATGCTGGGAACGGAAATTTGCAAAATCCTTAAAAAAACCGAAAAAACTTCTCGCATCCCCATCATCATGCTCACCGCAAAGGGAGAGGAGATCGACCGGGTGGTCGGTTTCGAGGTGGGCGCCGACGACTACGTGGTAAAGCCCTTTTCCAACAGGGAATTGATGCTGCGTATCAAGGCGGTGCTGCGACGCACGGAACCGGACAAGGAGCGTGACAAAATCATCACCATCGGCTCCTTGAGCATCGACACCGGTGCCCATACGGTCACATCGGACGGGGAGGAGATACTTCTTACCACCACCGAGTACAAACTGCTCCTCAATCTCGCGGAACGTGCAGGCAGAGTCCAGAACCGCGATCTCCTCCTGAAAAATGTCTGGGGATACAATTATATCGGCGACACGAGAACGGTCGACACCCATATCACGCGCCTGCGCACAAAACTGGGGGCATCGGGCGACCTCATTAAGACCGTCCGGGGTTTCGGATACAAAATGGAGAATTCATGAGAATTAAATTCCAGTGGAAGCTGATGGCTTCCTACCTGACGCTGATCCTTCTTACGGGAGTCATCCTCTACGGATACCTGAGCCGAACCCTTGAACGGCACCTGACAGAGGAAGTCCGGGAAAACCTGATCAATGAGGCGAAACTGGTGCGGCTCATCTGCACCAAGGAAATGACCGACGTGCGGCGCGATGCGCCCGCCATCGCCCGCACCGCGGGAAAGGAAATCAAGGCGCGGGTGACGATTATCGCCGCCGACGGGAGGGTGGCGGGAGACTCCGAACTGAACGACTCGGAACTGCGCACCCTGGAGAACCATGCCACACGGCCGGAGTTCCTCCAGGCCCGCAAGGAAGGCATCGGGATATCCTCCCGCTTCTCCTCGACCCTGGGAACGGAGATGCTCTACGTGGCGGTTCCCTTCCGCACGGCACCCATGGAGGACGGCGTTCTCCGTCTGGCGCTCCCCCTCTCGAGGCTTGACTCCGCCATGGGAAGCATCGGCGCCATCATCGGGGCAGCCCTCCTCCTGGCCGTGGCCTTTGCATTCCTCCTCAGCTATGTCATCGCACATATTACGTCCCGACCGCTCCGGGACATGGCCGCGGCTGCCGCCCTTATCGGCAGGGGAAATTTCGGCTGCCGCATCCCGGTCGTCAGCAGGGATGAGATCGGCGAACTGGCAGCGGTCATGAACGAGATGACAGCCAAAATCGAAGACCAGATAGAGAAAATGTCGGCGGAGAGGAACCGCCTCGATACGATTCTGCGGGGAATGGGAGAGGGTGTTATCGTTACCGACCAGGAAGGGAACGTAACCCTTGCCAACCCTGCATTCCGCGTCCTCTTTTCTCTCGGGGAGGAAATCGAGGGGAAATCTCTGGTGGAGATAACCCGGCAGCCCGCCATTCACAATGCGTTGAAAAAGGTGCTGGACACCCGGGAGGAAATCATCGAGGAAATGGCCGTTCTGGTCCCCCATGAAAAATACATGCTGACGCACTGGGTGCCCCTGAGGGAAGAGGGAAAGCTCCTGGGCGCGGTTGCCGTCTTCCACGACATTACCGACCTGAAACGGCTGGAAAACGTCCGCAAAGACTTTGTCGCGAATGTCTCCCACGAACTGAGGACTCCGGTCTCGGTCATCAAGGGATTCGCGGAAACCCTCCTCTTCGAGGGGCGGGATCTGACGCCGGAAAAGAACCTCCAGTTCATCACCATCATTCACAACCACGCAGAAAGGCTCGCAAACCTCATAAGCGACCTGCTCGCCCTGTCACGCATGGAATCGGGAGTGATGGAACTGGAACCGACATCCGTGAACCTTGCGGGAACCGTCGCACGGACCTTCCACCTGCTGGAAGGCAAAGCGCTAGCCAAACAGGTATCCCTCGTCGCCTCCTCCTCCCTGGCCGACACTCCCCCGGTCCTCGCCGATCCGTCCAGACTGGAGCAGGTGCTCATCAACCTTCTGGACAACGCCGTCAAGTACACCCCGGCCGGAGGTTCCGTAACCGTGTCGGCGACGCAGGAAAACGACCATATCCGCATCGATGTGGCGGATACCGGAGTGGGCATCCCCCCACAGGACCTTCCCCGCATCTTCGAGCGATTCTACCGCGTCGATACCGCCAGAAGCCGGGACATGGGAGGTACCGGCCTGGGCCTTTCCATTGTCAAGCACATCGTGCAGGCGCATGGGGGGACCATCTCCGTGGACAGCACCCCCGGCAAAGGATCCACCTTCTCCTTTACCATGAAAAGGGCATAAGCCCCCTTGATTCCCGTCGTTGCCGGGGCCCCATCCACCCCGCTCCGCACTGCATCCTCGCGCCCATCCTGATACTCCGGATGAGACACTGCCGGTTTTCCATCCCGAAGCGATGAACCTGAAACCGGCAGTTGGAGGTATCCGCAGAGAGCGACTCTGTCGTATTTCGTTGCTGCTCTTAGCGAAATGGAGCGGCCACAGCCGATACTGTCCGAACCAAAAAGGGTGAGTGTATCGGCTGTAGTGAAATGAGCTTAGAGCAGCACAAAGACGGCAATCGGAGAGAACGAAGGATGCCTCCAACTGCCGAATCCAGGATGAAAAATTCGGTGCTGGCCATGGGAACGGCCCCAGGAATTACGGTGCCTGGTAGACCATGCGCCCGCCGACATACGTGCTCAAGAGCTTCGGGCTGTCTTTACTGATTGC
>JAAZOO010000187.1 GCA_012797715.1 Geobacteraceae bacterium
GATCGGTTCGTTGACAAAGATGCAGCAGAGCCCGAAACGCATGGGGTGATAGGTTTTTCGCAGCGGCATCATCCCGAAAGGACTCCCGGAGTCATTTCCCGCGGCGCCCCTCCATGATCTTGTAGGCGCAGAACTCCCCGCACATGGTGCAGGCGCCGTGCCCCTCGTCGACACCGGATTCGCCGCGCCGTGTGCGGGCCAGCTCCGGGTCGAGAGCCAGGCAGTACTGGGTTTCCCAGTCCAGGGCCTTGCGGGCCCTGCTCATGGCGATGTCCCGTTCCAGGGCGCCGGGCAGGCCCTTGACGATATCGGCAGCATGGGCCGCGATGCGGGTGGCCATGACACCCTCGTGGACATCCTTGGGTGTGGGAAGGCAGAGGTGCTCGCTGGGGGTGACGTAGCAGAGGAAGTCGGCTCCGGCGGCAGCGGCAATGGCGCCGCCGATGGCGCAGGTGATGTGGTCGTAGCCCGGGGCGATGTCGGTGACCAAAGGCCCCAGCACGTAAAAGGGCGCACCGTGGCAGAGGCGTTTCTGCAGCTGTATGTTGGCCTGGATCTGGTCCAGGGGGACGTGGCCGGGACCTTCGATCATCACCTGAACCCCGGCCTTCCAGGCGCGCTGGGTGAGCTCGCCGAGGATGATCAGCTCGTGAATCTGGGCCCGGTCGGTGGCGTCGGCCAGGCAGCCGGGCCGGAAGCCGTCCCCCAGGGAAAGGGTGGCGTCGTAGGGCCTGACCAATTCCAGCAGGCGGTCGTAGTGTTCGTAGAGGGGGTTTTCCGCATCGTTTCGGGTCATCCAGGCAACGGTGAAGGAGCCGCCGCGGGATACCACCTCCATGATGCGCCCTTCGCGGTCCATGCGCTCCACGGTGGCGCGGGTCACGCCGCAGTGCACGGTGATGAAGTCGACTCCGTCGTCCAGGTGCTTCCTGATGCCGTCGAAAATCTCGTCAACGGTCATGTCCACAATGGCCTTCCCCTTTTTCACCACCGTGTCGCAGGCAGCCTGGTAGAGGGGTACGCTGCCGATGCAGGCGTTCGTTTCCGCGATGATGGCCCGACGGATTTCGTCGATGGGGCCGCCGGTGGACAGGTCCATGATGGCGTCGGCGCCCGCGGCTACGGCCACGCGAGCCTTTTCCAGCTCCTTGTGGATGCTGGTGTCGTCCTTGCTGGTGCCGATGTTGGCATTGACCCGGGTGGCTATGCCTTTGCCCACGGCCAGGGGGCGGCCTCCCGTGTGCCGGTTGTTGTGGCAGACGATGGCCGTGCCTTCGGCAATGCGTTGCCGCAGGAGATCCCCGTCAATGCCGGCATCGGCGGCAGCCTGCTTCATCTTGTCGGAAACGATGCCCTGGCGGGCCATTTCGAGTTGCGTCATGAGCGTTCCTTCTTTCGTGTACATCGGTTTCTGTCAACGAGTTGCTGCGCTTCAATCAGGACGGTATCAATGGCTCTTTCGCGGCCAGAAAGTGATTGATTGGCCCGTGCCCCTTTCCAAGGGGAGCCGCGAGCCTGATGGCGCTGGTGATGAACTCCTTGGCCCGTGCAACGGCAACCGGCAAAGGTTCTCCCCCGGCAAGGAAGGCGGCGATGGCCGAGGCAGTGCTGCACCCGGTGCCGTGGGTGTTGGGGGTGTCGATGCGGGCGGTGGTGAGGCGGCGATAGGTCGCGCCGTCGAACAGGAGGTCCGTGGCCTCCGGGCCCGGAAGGTGCCCCCCCTTGAGGAGCACGTTGCGGGCGCCCAGGGAGTGGAGCCTCCGGCACGCCTCCTCCAGGGTGATTTCGTCACGAATCGGCAGGCCGGTCAGGCGCTCCGCCTCGGGAACGTTCGGAGTGACCAGGTAGGCCCGCGGCAGAAGCCGTTCCACCAGGGCCGCCACCGCCGGGTCGTCGACCAGACGGCTCCCCCCCTTCGCAATCATCACCGGATCGAGCACCAGCATCGTCTTGCCGAAAGCGGCCAGCTTTTCCGCAAGGGTCTCGATGATCGGGGCCGAATAGAGCATGCCGGTCTTGACCACATGAACCGGAATATCACTGAAGACCGCGTCCAGCTGCTGGGCCACAAATGCAGGGGGCACTCCGTGGATGCCGCTCACGCCCAGGGTGTTCTGGGCGGTGAGGGCGGTGACGACGGAGGCTGCGTACCCTCCCAGCAGGGTGACGGTCTTGATGTCCGCCTGGATGCCCGCGCCGCCGCCGGAATCGCTCCCGGCCACGGCCAGAACCGTGCCGCGCGGATACGGCAGACGCCGGTTGAACAGGAGCGACAGCTCGGCGGCAGCCAGGGCCGGGTCATCGCTCGACAGGACCGCCGAGATCACGGCCACGGCGTCCGCGCCGGCGTCGATGACCGGCGCCGCGTTGTCCCGGTTGATGCCGCCGATGGCCACCATGGGGATGCGCACCCGCTTCCGCGCCTCTGCCAGCGCCCCGGGACCGGGAAGATGGATGACATCCTTGCTCCCGGTGGGATACATGGCGCCGAAGCCGATGTAGTCAGCCCCTTCCGCCTCGGCCCGCAGGGCCTCCTCCGTTGAATGGGTGGAGATGCCGATAATAGCCTTCGGCCCGAGAGCGAGGCGGGCCCCTGCCACGTCCCCGTCGTCCTGGCCCAGATGGACCCCGTCGGCCCGGAGCTCCGCGGCCAGGTTCACGTCATCATTGACAATAAAGGGTATCCCCTTTGCAGAGCAGAGGGTGCGGAGCCGTTCCCCCTCGGCGCGCCGTGCCGCATGGTCCCTGGTCTTGTCGCGGTACTGGAGGCAGGCGACCCCTCCGGAAAGGGCGTTCTCCACGCGCTCGACGAGTCGTTCCTTCTGGTCGGTTATGAGGTACAGACCTTTCATCAATTGCCTCGCACGCCATGATGTTCGTAAGGGCGCCGCTTGCTGCTCCCCTCATTGACAAACAAAAAAGCCGCGGCGCCAGGCCACGGCTTCCCGAAAGTTTTTTCCGGATCCCTGCTGCCGCTTTCCTACGCCGGTGCGAACCGGATCAGGTTCAAAGGGTCTTCGCGCCCGCGAATCTCAGTTCTTCCGAACTCCCCCAGCTGGCTGATGTATCCGTCAGCCTAAAGGAATTGCCCAGGGAAGTCAACGACTTTTCCGGGTTTCACCTTTACAGGACAGGGGATACATGCTAGTAGTTTATACTTCAACTCAATAGCCACCGGTTTAATATTTGCGTCCTGGTAGTTCCCCCTCTCCCGGCCTGCGGCCACCCTTTCCCACCAGCGGAGAGGGATTTTCAAGTCTCCCCTCCCTTCCATGGGAGGGGGTTGGGGGAGGGTGCAAAGAAGCCTGAAACCTTTTCCTCGCCCCGGAGCAGCAATGGACAGCAGACCGACCCTTGCGGAGATCGATCTCGCCGCACTGCGTCATAACTATTTTGAGATACGCCGGACCGTTCCCCGGTCGTGCGGCATTCTCGCCGTGGTCAAGGCCGACGCCTACGGCCACGGCTTCATGGACGTCTCCCGGGAACTGGAGCTCCTGGACGTCACCGCCTTCGGCGTCGCCTTTCTCGCCGAGGGGATTCAGCTCCGCAAGGCGGGCATCGACCGTCCCGTGCTCCTCCTGGGGGGCATCTACCCCGGCCAGGAGCGGAAATGCGTGGGGTACGGACTTTCCACGGTGGTCTTCACCCTGGAGCAGGCCCGGGCCCTGGACGCCGCGGCCGGCAAACTCTTCCGCAAGGCCCGGGTGCACCTCAAGGTGGATACCGGGATGGGCCGGCTCGGGATCCATCACCGGGAGGCTCCCCGCTTCCTGGCCGAGCTCAGGGGGCTCCGCAACCTGGAGCTGGAGGGCATCATCTCCCACTTCGCCTCGGCCGACGAGCTGGGCGAGGACGGCCGCCGCTTCACCGAGAAACAGAGCGAAAATTTCTCGGGCGTGCTGGAATCTGCCCGTCGGGAAGGCTTCCTCCCCCGCTACATCCACCTCGCCAACAGCGCCGCAGCATTCAGCCTGGAGCTCCCCTTCTGCAACCTGGTGCGTCCCGGCATCGCCCTGTACGGCGCCCTCCCCTCCCCCGACTTCGAAGGGAAGATGGACCTGAGGCCGGTGATGCGTCTCGCCAGCCGCATAGCAATGCTGAAGTGGGTGGAGCCGGGAACAAGCATCAGTTACGCGCGCACCTTCGTCAGCGGCCGCAGGACCCTGGTGGCCAGCGTGCCCGTCGGGTACGCGGACGGCTACTGCCGGGCGCTCAGCAACCGGGGCGAGGCGCTGGTGCGGGGGATGCGGGCCAGGGTCGCGGGAACGGTGTGCATGGACTGGATCATGCTGGACGTGACCGACATCCCCGGCGCGGCCGTGGGAGACGAAGTCACCCTCCTGGGGAGCGACGGATCCGGGAACCGCATCCGGGCCGAGGAGCTGGCCGAGCGCGCCGGGACCATATCGTACGAGATCTTCTGCGGCATCAGCAAGCGGGTGCCGCGGGCCTATCTCCACGGGACGAAGTGAGGCGCCGGCATGCCGCCCCGAGCCTCTGACCGCCTGGCAATCGCCGTTGACGTGGGCACCACGACCCTCGCCGCCTCCCTGGTGGACCGGGACTCCGGCGAGCGGCTCGCGTTCGCGGGCCGGGCCAATCCGCAGGGAAAGTTCGGCGCCGACGTGATCGCCCGGCTCCAGGCCGCCTGCGCATCGGAGGAGAACCTGCGGGAACTGGGCCGGACCGTGAACGCCGCCATCGAAGAGCTGGCGGACGAGATGCTGGACCGTGCGGGGATGAACCCGGACCGCCTGGGAACCATCGCCCTGGCCGGAAACCCCGCCATGGAGCACTTCCTTCTGGGGCTCCCGGTCAGGTCCCTGGCCCACCTCCCCTTCCGGCCCCTGTTCTCCGAAGGCCAACGGACGCGGACCGCCCGTCTCGGCTGGAAGCGGGACCTTGACGCCTTCATCTTCCCCCTTCCCGGCGGCTTCGTCGGCGGCGACCTGGCGGCCTTCCTCCACGGCTGCGGCAACCTGATAACTCATAATTCAACACTCAACATTCAAAATTGCCTTTATCTGGACCTGGGCACCAACGGCGAGATCGCCCTCTCCACCGGCGACCGGCTCTGGGCCACTTCCGCGGCAGCCGGACCCGCCTTCGAGGGGGGAAACCTCTCCTGCGGCATGCCGGCCCTGCCCGGCGCAATCGACCGGGTGCGGCTGGCTGAAGGGAAAATCTCCCTCTCCACCATCGGCAACACCCAGCCCATCGGCATCTGCGGCTCCGGGGTGCTGGAAGCGGTCTCCGGGATGCTCCGGGCCGGCATCCTCGACCGGAGCGGCAGGATCCGCCTCCCCGAAGAAATCGACTCCAACCTGGGTAACCGGGTGGCGGAGATCGACGGCCGACGGTCCTTTGTCCTCTACCGCGACGCCTCCCGCACGATCCATCTGTCCCAGGAGGACATCCGCCAGGTGCAGCTGGCCAAGGCCGCGGTGCGGGCCGGGATGGAGGTCCTATTCCGGCATGCCGGGATCACCGCGCGGGAGGTGGGGAAGGTGGTCCTCACCGGCTCCTTCGGCGCGGTCCTGTCGCCCGAATGGCTAAAAAACGTTGGAATTTTCTCCGGAAACATGGTAGATATTTGCGTTTTTACCCGGGAGGGCGCCTTGGCCGGAGTCGAGAAGGCGCTCCGGGAACTGGACGGCCTTGCGGCCGTGGATGAACTGGCCCGGCGGATCCGGGTGATTCCCCTGTCCGGCACCCCCGCCTTCGAGCGGCACTTTCTGGAACAGATGGATTTCCCTTTTCCCTGACACATCGCACCCAATACCGGATACACAACCTGATTCACCGCGGAGGCGCAGAGAGCGCAGAGAAAACCAGGAGAATAAACCTAAAACCGGCAGTTGGAGGTATCCGCAGAGAGCGACTCTGTCGTATTTCGTTGCTGCTCTTAGCGAAATTGAGCGGCCACAGCCGATACTGTCCGAACCCGGAGGGTGAGTGTATCGGCTGTAGTGAAATGAGCTTAGAGCAGCACAAAGACGGCAATCGGAGAGAACGAAGGATGCCTCCAACTGCCGAATCTAGGATAAAAAAATCTCTGTCGTGAAACTTGCCGGACTACAATCGACAAATTCAGTATTTGTCTGAAATAATTCGATTATACTCTGCGTCCTCTGCGCCTCCGCGCTTATACAGGTTTTTAAAAAGAAGGAGAAAAAATATGGCAAAGATAACCCGCGCGCTCATCAGCGTGTCCGACAAGCGGGGCGTGCTGGAATTCGCCCGCGAGCTTGCCGGCTGCGACGTTGAAATACTTTCCACCGGCGGCACCGCCAAAATGCTCAGGGAGGCGGGCCTCTCCGTCAAGGACGTCTCGGAGTTCACCGGCTTCCCGGAGATGCTGGACGGCCGGGTCAAGACCCTCCACCCCAAGGTCCACGGCGGCCTCCTGGGGATGCGGAGCAACCCGGAGCACGTGGCCCAGATGAAGGAGCACGGCATCGAGAACATCGACCTGGTGGTGGTGAACCTCTACCCCTTCGAGGCCACGGTGGCGAAGGAGGGGTGCACCCTGGAGGACGCCATCGAGAACATCGACATCGGCGGCCCCACCATGCTCCGCTCCGCGGCCAAGAACTGGCCCGACGTCACCGTCATCACCGACCCGGCCGACTACGAGAGGGTCCTGGCGGAGATGAAGTCCTCCGGCGGGGCGGTCTCCCGCGAGACCAACTTCGGCCTGGCGGTCAAGGTCTACCAGCGCACCGCCGCCTACGACGCCGCCATCTCCAACTGGCTCGGCCGGCGGACCGGCGCGGAAACGGCCGATTTTCCCGACACCTTTACGGTGCAGTTCAAAAAATCCCAGGAAATGCGCTACGGCGAGAACCCGCACCAGAAGGCAGCCTTCTACGTGGAGGCGGGAACGGACGAAGCATCCACGGCCACGGCGGTCCAGCTCCAGGGGAAAGAGCTCTCCTACAACAATATCGCCGACACCGACGCGGCCCTGGAATGCGTCAAGCAGTTCACCGACGCGCCCGCCTGCGTCATCGTCAAGCACGCCAACCCCTGCGGGGTGGCCGTGGGCGACTCCCTTCTCTCCGCCTATGACCGGGCCTACAAGACCGACCCGGAATCGGCCTTCGGCGGCATCATCGCCTGCAACCGGGAGCTGGACGCGGCGACCGCCGCCGCCATCGTGGAGCGCCAGTTCGTGGAAGTGATCATCGCCCCGTCGGTCTCGGCCGAGGCGTCCGCCATCGTGGCCGCCAAGAAGAACGTCCGGCTCCTCTCCTGCGGCCCCCTTCCCGCATCCCCCCTGCCCCGGCTCGACATGAAGCGGGTGACCGGCGGGCTGCTCCTGCAGGACGCGGACCTGGAACTCTACCACGAACTGAAGGTGGTCACGAAACGAAACCCCACGGACCGGGAGATGGAAGACCTCCTCTTTGCCTGGCGGGTGGCCAAATTCGTCAAGTCCAACGCCATCGTCTATGCGAAAGACAGGATGACGGTGGGCGTGGGCGCGGGCCAGATGAGCCGGGTCAACTCGGCCCGCATCGCCGCCATCAAGGCGGAGCACGCCGGACTCCAGGTGAAGGGGGCGGTCATGGCCTCCGACGCCTTCTTCCCCTTCCGTGACGGCATCGACAACGCCGCCGCCGTCGGCATCACCGCGGTCATCCAGCCGGGGGGGAGCATGCGGGACGCCGAGGTCATCGCCGCCGCCGACGAGCACGGCATGGCCATGGTGTTCACCGGGATGCGGCATTTCAGGCACTAAGGGCATTTGCAGGGGCGAACCCGCGTGTTCGC
>JAAZOO010000188.1 GCA_012797715.1 Geobacteraceae bacterium
AAGGCGGAGTTCGTGTGGCATCCCTTCTGGAGAGAGAATCCCGACGGGAAGTGGGAACTGAAACCCTGCAACGGCTTCAGGCGTTACGAGGTGACGACGTCCTCGATCTTCTACCACCGTTGGCTCGCGCAGATCCCCTGGGACATCAACGCATACCGCTACCATGAGCCGGGGGACTGGAACCGGATGCGCAAGTTCAAATACCTCGGGGTGCGTGCCGCTCGTTACCCGGAACCATTCCTGAGACATTACAGGGAAAGAAACCAGATACACAAGTAATGAAAAGAATCCCTTTTCTGAAGCCGAATCTCGTCAGGAAGAAGGCCTACCAGAAATACCTGGCCCAGATCGATGCATCGCGTCTGTACAGCAATTACGGCCCTCTCAACAGCCTTTTCGAGCGCCGGGTCCTCGAGGAATACTTTAGGAGCGAGGGTGACCTCACGACGGTCAACAATGCGACGATCGGCCTCATGCTTGCCATCTCGCAGACGAAAAGGCGGGGAGGCCGGTATGCCTTGATGCCCAGTTTCACATTCCCCGCAACGCCGCTTGCCGCCATGTGGTGCGGATTGGAACCTTACTTTATAGACATCCGCGCCGATGACTGGTGCATGGATGAATCGGTTCTTACGGAAACCCTCGACCGTCTGGGCAGTCAGGCGGCATGCGTTGTCGCGTATGCTACGTTCGGCACATGCATGGACCTGTCCCTTTATGAGTCCCTTCATCGGACCGGGATGCCTGTCATCATCGACGCCGCGTCCAGTTTTGGTGCGTCGTCGGACGGCGGCATGTTCGGCTGCGGCTTTTCGGGCCCCGTCGTATACAGTTTACACGCAACGAAAACGTTCGGAATCGGCGAGGGAGGAATGGTTTACAGTAGCGATCGCGACCTCATTCGGAACCTTCGCCAGGCAGGCAACTTCGGCTTTTCAGCCGACCGGGTGTCCGTCACTCTCGGCCTGAACGGTAAATTGTCCGAGTACGCAGCGGCCATCGCCCTTGCGACCCTTGACGTTTTCCAGGAAAAGATGCAGACCAGGCTGCAAATCAGCCGGTGGTACGTTGATGCCATGACACAGAAGGGGCTTTTCGATGCGAATTGGGTCGAACAGAAAACTCTCGGGACAGTGCCCCGCCAGGTGAATTCATTTCTTTGCCCGCCGAATCGAACCAACAACGTATTGATCGATCTGTTGCGGGAAAAGGGCATCGAGGCGCGATCCTATTTCTTCCCGGCTTGCCACCAGCAAAAGACTTTCGAGATGTTCCAACATTCTGGACTGGAGACAACGGAGGGGATATCGGCGAGGGTGATCAACCTCCCAACGTGGGAGGAGATGAGCAAGGATGACGTGTGGGCGGTTATCGACGCTCTTGCTGGAGGGACGGCAAAATGACGACCATTCGCATCTATGAAAGTGCCCGAATCATAGGCAGGGAAAACATCGATTTCGGACGCCACATCATCATCGACGACTTTGTCTTCATCCACGCGAAGAAAAAAATTCGCATCGGGAATTACGTTCACATTGGTGCCTATTCCTCCCTTTCAGGCGGTGAAGAGATCACGTTGGAAGATTTTTCAGGGCTCTCTTTCGGTTGCCGAATCCTGACCGCAACAGATGACTTCACGGGGAAGGGATTCGGCAATCCGACCATACCCGAGTCGTACCGCAACGTCAGGCGGGCCCCGGTGCGGCTCGGGCGGTTTGCCATCCTGGGGACAAACTGCGTTGTCCTTCCGTGCGTGACGATCGGAGAAGGAGTGTCCGTGGGGGCCAACTCCGTCGTGACAAAGGACTTGGAGCCATGGGGTGTCTATATCGGAAACCGGAGGATCGCCGAGCGGGATCGGGACGGGGTTATGGCCAATTACAGACGATTCCAGAGAGATACGGCATGACAAAAACATCCGATCAGAACCCATCTCCCCGAATCTCCAACCTTGAAGCAAGAAGGAAACTGCGTACCGTATTCGATTTGGTTCTGTGGCTTTCCGGTCGTTTTCTATACTACCCCTACGCTCTGCGGTATCATCTCTTCCAACCCAAGCGTGAAAACCTGCATGTCGGATGCGGCAAGAAACGCCTTCCAGGATGGATCAACGCCGATGTCCATCCTGGCACCGATCTCATCGTATTCCTGGAAAGGAGACTTCCTTTTTTCGCGAACTCACTCCGGCGAATATTCATGGAACATGTTCTGGAGCATGTTCCCTTCTCAACGGGTGTCTTTTTCCTTCGAGAGGCACGACGGGTTCTCATGCCCGGCGGGGTCATCCGTATTGCAATGCCGGATCTCGATGACCTGATCGACGGTTACCAGAATGACTGGCGGCGTTTCGACTGGGTCAACTGGCCCGCCCACCACTTCATCCAGACCCGCGCGGAAATGATCAATATCGCATTCCGGTGGTGGGGTCATCAACACTTGTACAACCGGGAGGAACTGGAGCGCGCGCTTCACGACGCGGGCTTCCGGCAATACAGTTTCCGTCAGCCCGGAGAAAGCGATTTCCCGGATCTTTGCGGACTTGAGACGAGACCGGAAAGCACGCTTATCGTGGATGCTGTGAAATCCTGAAATGAACGGACCTTGGGCGCAGATTGCGGAGACCAGTGCAGCGCGCATCTACGGACTGCTGACGGGACTCCTCTCCCTCTTTATTACGGCCCGAGTCCTCGGACCCGAAGGCCAAGGGATCCTCGCCGCTGCAATTGCCTGGATTCGGATGTTCGCCTCCTTCGCCGGTCTGAGCCTCGGGCAGGTCGTTCAACACCGCTTCCATACACGACGGGCGGATGACTGGTATCCCCGCACCCTCGGCACGCTCCTCGCCGTGAG
>JAAZOO010000189.1 GCA_012797715.1 Geobacteraceae bacterium
CAAACGGACTTTATCCGGTTGCGTAAGGAACGTAATGGAAGGATACGGGTTTTATCCAAGGAAGAGGTATCCTGTATAGCTGAACTGTTAAGGGAAGCCGTTAAGCATGGTAAGTTGCCGTATTACATGGAGATAGCAGATTTAGTGGAGGTGCTGGTAGATAGCGGAATGAGATTATCTGAAGCGTTAAGGCTGGAATATAAGGATGTAGACTTCAGTAGCAACCTGATATCTATATGGATTAACAAGGGAGAGAAACCAAGGAGTATACCCATGACCAGCAGGGTAAGGAATATATTGCAGGAGAAGCAGGTTACTAACCCGGTTAAAGTGTTCGATATCACGATAGATGAATGTGAAAGAGCTTGGCAATGGGTAAGGGGGCAGATGAATATGAAGGCTGATGAAGAGTTTGTATTACATGCCTTGCGGCATACCTGCGCCAGTAGGTTGGTTAATGCCGGGGTTGATTTGTACGTGGTAAAGGAGTGGTTAGGGCATTCAAGTATACAGATAACAGAAAGGTATGCTCACCTGAACCCAAGAAAGCTAAGTGATGCTGTAGAAGTATTGGAAGACTGACAATAACCTTGATTCCACCGGCAAAAAGTGGTACAGATTTTGGTACAGTAATTCATCGAATACCAAAAACAGGACTTTTGATTTTATCAATCATATCAGTAAGTTGCGTGAAGAGCGAAGGTCGAAACTGACGATCCCGTTCATCTCCACCAATAAAAACAATGGGTTAGGCAATTCAGCCTAGCCCTTTTGTTTTTCTTCCCGCGCTTGTGCGGCACATATACACCGAGCAGAAACAGCAAAGATTTTTGGTGCCCTCACGTGACGACCGCCTCCCCTGAAATGCCTGCGCCGTACCAGTGGAGCTGGGACCTGGATCGCTAGGAGTCGCCTGAATGAAAATCCTCCACACATCCGATTGGCACATCGGCCGCGCCCTCTACGGACGCAAGCGCTACGAGGAGTTCGAGTGCTTTCTCGACTGGCTGCTCGAGTGCATGAAAGTCCAGGGAATCCAGGCGCTCCTTGTTTCCGGCGATGTCTTTGACAACGGCACGCCCAGCAACCGGGCGCTGGAGCTCTATTACCGCTTTCTATGCCGCTGCGCCGGTGCGGGCTGCAGGCATGTTATAATCACGGCCGGCAACCACGATTCCCCCTCGCTTCTCAACGCTCCTCGCGAGGTGCTGCGCTACCTGAACGTTCACGTGGTGGGCTGCATGGCTGAATCAGCCGAGGATGAGGTGGTGGTAGTGCATGGCGCCGACGGCACGCCGGAGCTGATTGTCTGCGCGGTTCCCTACCTGCGCGACCGGGACATCCGCCGGGCCGAGGCCGGTGAAACCTTCGAGGACAAGGGGCGTAAGCTGGTGGATGGCATCCGCGACCATTACCAGAGGGTGGGACAAGCAGCCGCGGCCAGACGGTGCGAACTGGGGGGGGGAATCCCCATCGTTGCCATGGGTCACCTCTTCACTGCCGGTGGCCGGACCGTGGAGGGTGACGGGGTGCGTGAGCTGTACGTCGGCACTCTCGGCCAGGTGGGGGGCGATGTGTTTCCCGATTGCATCGACTACCTGGCCCTTGGGCATCTGCACACGGCCCAGAAGGTGACCGGATCGGAGTACCGCCGCTATTCCGGGTCGCCCATCCCCATGAGCTTTGGTGAGGCCGGGCAGCGCAAGGTCGTCATTGCCGTGAACCTTGGTGAAGCAGGCGTCTCAATGGAGGAAATTGCCGTTCCCTGCTTTCAGAGGCTCGCTACGGTGCGAGGCGACTGGAACCGGATAGTGGAGCGCATCAACGCAATGAAACGGGAAGCCGCATCGGTATGGCTGGATGTGGTGTACGAAGGTGACGAGGTTCTGGGCGACCTGCAGGAAAGGTTGCGCGAATGCATCCACGGCACACCCCTCGAAATTCTGCGCACCAGGAACATGCGCCTGGTGGAGCGGACCATGCGCCCCATGGACACGGATGAGACCCTGGATGACCTGGACGAAAACGAGGTATTCAGCCGCTGCCTTGCGGCCCATGGGGTCCCTGAGGATCAGCGGGGCGAATTGTTCTCCACGTTCCGTCAAGCGGTTGCGTCCGTTCATGAGGATGATGCGCGGGAGGAACGATGAGAATTCTCCGGCTTCGTTTCAGGAATCTGAATTCCCTGGTGGGAGAGTGGGACATGGACTTCACCCATCCGGCATTTGTCTCCAGCGGTATCTTCGCCATTACCGGGCCGACCGGAGCGGGGAAGACCACCATCCTTGACGGGATCTGCCTTTCCCTGTACGGCCAGACCCCGCGCCTGGCCAGGATCAACCAGAGCGGCAACGAAATCATGTCCCGTCAAACGGGCGACTGTTTTGCCGAGGTCGAATTCGAAACCGCCAGGGGGAGGTATCGCTGCCATTGGAGCCAGCATCGCGCCCGCAAACGGGCCGACGGCAAATTGCAGGTGCCCCGCCATGAGATCGCTGATGCCCAAAGCGGCAGGATCATCGAGTCCAGGCTGACTGCGGTGGCCGGCAAGGTCGAAGAAGTCACCGGCATGGACTTCGAACGCTTTACCCGCTCAATGCTGCTGGCGCAGGGTGGCTTCGCCGTTTTTCTCCAGGCGTCACCCGACAAGCGCGCTCCAATCCTGGAACAGTTAACCGGCACCGAAATGTACAGCCGGATTTCCATGAAGGTCCACGAGCGCACCGCTGAAGAGCGGAAAAAACTGGAGACGATGCGTGACGAACTGGGCACGATGCAGCTCCTCTCTGCGGAGGAGGAGGCGGGCCTGCGTGATGAGCTGACGGAAAAGGAGCGCCAAGAGAACGCGCTGACCGAGGCGTTGCGCGTCATCTCCGAGCAGACAGCCTGGGCGGAGCGCATTGCGGTCCTTGACGCGGAGGTCATGGAGATCGTGAAGGAGTGGTACGCTTTCGAGGGAAAAAAGGAAGCGGCAGCCACCGAATTGGAGCAGTTGGCGAAGGGAAAACGGGCGCTCTCCCTGGACGGCGACTATGTGAAGGTTGATGGGGTTCGGAAACAGCAGGAGGCGGAGAAGGCCGAGCTGGCCACGGCGCGCGAACGCCTTCCCACGGTGCTGGAAGCACGGCACAGGGCTGCCGAGGCGCTGGACAAGGCAGAGGCGGATCTGCACAACCGCCGGACAGAGCAGGAACGGGGGACAGAGGTGATCCGCAGGACCCGTGAGCTCGACCTCAAGCTCAGCGAAGTCCGCTCCCAGATTCAGGTGATTGAGCGCGAGGTCGAGAAGATCAGGAAGCAGGGAGGAGGCCATCGCGGAAAGATAACGCTCTGCAATGATGAAATACGCGGCGCCGACAGGGCCATGGCCAGGGTCGAAGCCTTTCTGGAGGAACACCGTGCGGATGCCGGGCTGGCAGAGGCCCTGGCAGGCATCGGGCACCAGGTGAAAGCACTCGTGACGCTCGGGGGACAGTGCGCGGATCGCCGCAAGCAGGTGACGCGGCAGAGTGATGTGTGCAAGAGCGCCGAAAAAGCCCGGCAGCAGGCAGTGACCGCCTGGCAGGAAGCAGTGCTGGCGGCCGCAACCGCTGAGGAGCGTCTTTCGTCGGTGCGTGCCCAATACGACTCCCTGTTGCAGGGCCAGGAGCTCCGGGCATGGCGCGCCCGGGCCGAAGCTCTTGTGAACCGGGAGAACAGGCTCCGGATACTTTACGAAACCGCTGTCCGGCTAGAAGAGGGCGGCAAGAAGCGTGAATTGCTGAAACAAAGGGAGAAAACCGCTGAAAACAGGCGGCAGGAGCTTTCCCTCCAGGCGGAGGCGCTGGCAGGGGAATGCGTTCTCCGTGACGACATGGTCCGGCAGTTACAGGATACGGTCGTGCTGCTCAACCGCGTGCGCGACCTGGAAAGGGAGCGGGCGCACCTTGTGGATGGCGCGCCGTGCCCCCTGTGCGGCGCAACGGAGCATCCCTACGCCGCTGGTAACGTTCCCTGCCCTGATGAGGCACAAAGGGATCTGGAGCGTGCCCGCACGGAGGCGAAGGGTGCGGGCGAGCGGCTTTCCGGTGTCAAGGCCGAGCTGGCCGGCGTCCTGAAAGACCTGGAGCAGGTGCAGCGGGAGCTGGCCGAGAATCAGGGACAGGCGGAGCGGGACAGCGCCTTCTGTGCCGCTGCGCGCGCCGAGTTGGGACTGAACGCGGATGCGGGTTCGGGGTCCGCCGATATTCCGGCCTGCCTCGCATCATGCAGGGATTCCCTGACCGCGTGCCGCGCCACCCTATGCGCGGCCGAAAACAAAGAAGAGGAAGTACGGCGGGCACGGGAAGCGTGGGACGCCTGGAAGGAAAAAGCTGCCGCGCTGGATACGGCTCGCCGGGCCGCTGCTCTCCGGTTTGAAAGCGCCGCAGGCGAACGCAGCCGCCTTGAACGGGAGGATGCGGCGTTGCGAAACGATCTGGACCGGGCGCTGGCAGAACTGGAGCGCGCCGTGGAACCGTATGGATGCAAGGAAATTTCCCTGCAAAACGCCGAAGAGCTGCTTTCCGGCCTGGCCAGGCGGCGGGATGCCTTTGGTGAACGGCTGCAGGAAAAGGAGCGGCTCGAGAAGAAGCGTGCCGAACTCCGCAGTGAACTGGAGAAGCAGCAGGCTCTCCTTGCCGAGTCGGAAAGAAACCTTGCCGAAAGGGAGGAGCTTCTTCGGGGCAAGGACGCCCTCCGGACCGAAATGGCAGGGGAGCGCCGGGAACTCTTCGGGGATCGCTGTCCCGACAGCGAGGAAAAGCGCCTGCATGATGCGCTGAAGGAGGCCGGTGCGCGGCGTGATGCGGCATGGCAGGAGCAGAATCGCCTTCAGGCCGAACTCGCCGGTCTGGAAGAGGATATCCGGAAGAAGTCCGAATCCCTGTCGGCACGCTCGGCGATGCTTGATGAGCTGGAACCGGTTTTGCGACAGCGGATCGCTGAAGCCGGTTTCGCCGACGAAGCCGCCTTCCTGCAGGCCCGTCTGCCAAAAGAACGTCTCGATGAGCTTTCCCGTATGGCTGACGCCCTGCAGCGGGAAGAAACGGAAATCCGGGCACGCCTGCAGGACCGTACGGCCGCGTTGAGCAAGGAGCGGGAAAAACGGCTGACCGATACGCCCCTTGCGCAGCTTCGAGAGGAAAACTCCGTCGTTTCCCTGCAGCTGAGCGAGCTCCAGAAGGCGTTGGGAGCGCTATACCAGAAGCTTGAGCACCACCTCGCCCAGCAACAGCTCCGGCAGGACCGGGCGCGGGCCGTTGAGCTGCAGAAAAAGGAATGCGCACGCTGGGAGAACCTTCACGAACTGATAGGTTCGGCCGACGGCAAGAAATTCCGCAACTTCGCCCAGGGAATCACCTTTGAGCTGATGATTGCCCATGCCAACCGCCACCTGCAAAAGATGAGCGACCGGTACATTCTGGTGCGCGACAGTATCGAGCCCCTTGAGCTGAACGTCATCGATACCTACCAGGCCGGCGAGGTCCGATCCACGAAGAATCTTTCCGGCGGCGAAAGTTTCATCGTCAGTCTGGCCCTGGCTCTCGGCCTCTCTCACATGGCGAGCCGCAACGTGCGCGTGGATTCCCTGTTCCTCGACGAAGGGTTCGGCACACTTGACGAAGATGCCCTTGAAACCGCCCTTGAAACCCTCTCCGGTCTCCAGCAGGACGGAAAGCTGATAGGGATCATCTCGCACGTGCCGGCCCTCAAAGAGCGCATCGGGACCCAGATTCAGGTAGAGGCGGGCAACGCAGGGCGCAGCACACTCAGCGGGCCGGGATGCAGGCAGAGGTAGTGGTGAAGCCCATGTCCCGGAAGCGATCGGAAAGGAAGAAGACATGGTATTTTCGACTCGGTACTCGTCCCCTTTGGGCTCACTGATGCTCGCAAGCGACGGAGACTGTCTTGTGGGCCTGTGGATGGAGGGACAGAAGTATTTCGCCGCGACCGTAGCGGAAGAGGTAACGGAAAAACCCCACGTGCCGGTATTTGCCGCAGCAAAGGAATGGCTGGATGCGTATTTCGCGGGCATGAAACCGGCACTTTCCGGTGTGCCGCTGGCGCCCGGGGGGGGTCCGTTCCCCAGGGCCGTATGGGATATCCTGCGTGAGATTCCGTACGGCGAGGTAATGACCTATGGCGAGATCGCCAAGAAGGCGGCCGTGCGCATGAACAGGGCGAACATGTCGGCCCGGGCTGTCGGCGGAGCCGTGGCCCGCAATCCCATCTCCATACTTATCCCCTGTCATCGGGTCGTAGGGGCAAACGGCTGCCTGACGGGGTATGCGGGAGGCATCCGCAAAAAAATCATGCTGCTTGAACACGAAGGCGTGGATATGTCCCGCTTGTTCGTACCCGCAGAGGGCGCGGCCCGTTCGTCCTGAAACGGCCCCTTTGAACCGGCCTTCGGCCGCCCTACCGCCCCGGTGAAGGGTCTCTCCCCTCGCCGGGGCATCACCTCATGCTTCCCTGCGCCTCAATCACCGATCCGGCGCACCACCCATTTCCGGCCGCTTGCGGATTCTCTCCGGGCCACAGCGCATCCCTCAGACCGGATGTGCGCCGTATCCGCCTTGAAAGGGCAGCGCGAAACAGTTCCCCATTCCCCCAGATGCCCGCAGATCTCCTCGCCCTGGTGATTCCCGTATACACCAGCTCCCTCGACAACACGGGCGAATCGGTTTCCGGAAGCACCAGCAGCACACGGTCGAATTCGGATCCCTGGCTCTTGTGAACGGTCATGGCGTAGACGGTCTCGTGGGCCGGGAGACGGAGCGGTGAAAGGCTCCTGACACCCCCGTCGGGAGCCGCGAAGAAGACCCGCATGCGCCCCCCCTGTTCCGGATCGGGAAGGACCAGCCCCACATCGCCGTTGAACAGCTTCAAGCCGTAGTCATTGGCGGTCACCATGACCGGCCGTCCCCGGTACCACCTGTTCCCCGGATCAACCATACCCTTCCCGGCAAGGATTTCCTCCACGAGCCGGTTGATTCCGGCGACACCGTGCACGCCCTCGCGCACGGCGCAGAGGATGCGGAATGCATCGAAAGCAGCGAGCGCCTCCGCGGGAGTCCGGGCGGCGAGGTATGCTCCATAGCCTGCAATGACTTCTCCTGCAAGGGCCTTTTTGAGGTCTCCCGCCTTTGGAAGGCTCCGCAGCGCAATGTCCGTGCAGGGGCGTTCCTCCAGGAAGGAAACGATTCGTTCCGGTTCGCCGGCATTCACCATCCGGCTCACCTCCCCGATGCCGCTCGCCCCGCCGAAGCGGTAGTTCTTTTTCAGGACCACCAGGGCGTCCGCAAGGGGTGGAAGGATATCCATGGGGCCTTCCTCCGGAACGGTCTCACCCCCCACTTTCTGCACGAAGGCCGCGAACTCCCGGGAAAACGGCGCATCGCGGCCTCCCCCGCAGAGATCCCCCAGCACGGCTCCGGCTTCCACGGAGGCAAGCTGGTCCCGGTCGCCCAGGAGAATGAGCCGTGCCTCCGGCCTGAGGGCCGTTGCCAGTTTCGCCATCAGGGGGAGAGAGACCATGGAAGCCTCGTCCACGATGACCGTATCATGGGGCAGGGGGTTTTCCCGTGAATGACGGAAACGCATGGAATCGCCCACGGCTCCCAGGAGCCGGTGGATGGTGGTCACCTGATCCGGGATGCCGGCTCTGACGGCATCTCCACATCCCAGTGTTTCCTTCTTGAGGCGGATGGATTCCCGGAGCCTGGCAGCCGCCTTTCCGGTGGGGGCCGCAAGGGCGAACCGGGGGCGGCTGTCCCCTGCCTGTTCGAGAAGCAGCGCAAGGATCTTCACCACGGTGGAGGTCTTGCCGGTTCCGGGCCCGCCGGAGATCACGGCGAACCTCTTGCGCACCGCTGCCAGCGCCGCAACCTTCTGCCAGTCGGTTTCTCCTCCGCCGCTCCCCGGAAAGAGCCGCTCCATCCCGTCCGCCAGGAGTGATTCATCAATCCCGCCCCACGTTCCGGCCGCCTTGTCCAGGATGACCGATGCCAGCTCCCGTTCATACAGCCAGTAGCGGTACAGATAGAGACGATCGTGATCGTCCAGTACCAGGGGCCGGAATTCACCCGGACGCCCCACCACCGGCAGGCCCGCCAGAAAGCCCCGCACCTCCCCCAGCGACGGCAGAGTCTCGGAAGCCCCGTCCACACGCACCTCTCTCCCCGCAATCCCGGCAAGGTCCAGACAGATGCTCCCCTCCCCCACCACGTTACTGGCAAGGGAAGCGACCAGCCGCAGCACGGGAGACGGCTCCCCGGCCTCCCGGCAGATGAAGTCGGCAAAGTGCCGGTCGATGTGATTCAATGCATATATCATCAGACTCCCCCTGTTTCGGCATCAACCAGCATTTCGGTCAGCTCCCGGACCAGGGGGGCAGGAGGGATATCCATGAAAATACCGGTCTCCCCCCGGTTCTCGGGGCGAACCCCGCGCAGGAATACGTACAGCACACCACCGAATCCGGTTTCGAAGTGATAGCCCCTGACCCGCAGCGACAGGTACCTGTTCAGGGCGACAGTGTACAGGAGATACTGGAGGGGGTAGAGGTGTCTCTCCATTGCCCGGACGATATTCTCACGGGCGTAGTCCTCCGGCCTGTCGCCCAGATGGTTGGATTTCCAGTCCAGGAGGTAGAATTTTCCGCCGTGCTCAAAGACCATGTCCATGAAACCGCGCAGCATGCCACGCACCGGCTGGAAGCCCAGGGAGGAGCCCACCCTCGACAGGTCCACGGCATCACGGGAGCCTCTCCACTTCCCCAGGCAGCGCTTCACCAGGTCGGAGGTAACGAACCTGAGGGGAAAGAAGAACTCCAGTTCGGTCAGCCAGCTCCCCTCCCTCAGGTCCGACAGGGAGAAAGGGCCCGAGGGAGCGGGGATGTGCGCGGAAAGGACATTTTCCACCATGCCGCAGATATGGGGCTGCCATTGGGGATCATAGCCGTACCTCTCCAGGCCCCGCGCCACAAGGCCGCCGACCGTATCCCGGTCCGCACGGGAGAAGTCCAGTTCCTCGAATATCCCGTGCAGGAATATGCCCGCCTGGGCCCCCCGGGGAAAGGTGAAGATGCTCTTCCCCTGCGGTTCCCCCACCGGGGCGGACGGTTCGGGAGGCGGGGAGCCCCCCCCTGTCTCATCCCTGTCGGGGAGCTCGACGGCCTCGCTTTCGCCCCTCGTGAACGAGGTGAAGCTTGCAACCCGCCACTCCCTTTCAATCGCGGCCCCCGGCATCCTGCACCGCAGAGGCTTCTCCTCATCCCCCCACGGAACAGGGGGTGTCGGGCCGTCCGCCGCCGGCAGGGGAGCCACGGAGATGGCGCCGCCTGCCGTGGCCGCCATCTCCGCAAGATGGTCTTCCATATCCCCGGCCGACAGGTTCCGGACCTCCTCGGCGAGCCGTGCAACCAGGTCGTCCGCGGTCCGTATGTCTGCGGGCGCATGGAAAAGGTAGGAAACGGGCGAGGTCTCGGGCCTGTTTTTCCCTGTTGTATCGTGCACCTTGCCCGCCACCAGGTAGCAGCGGTATTTCGCCCGGGTCAGGGCGACGTACAGGAGGCGCAGACTCTCCGCGCGGGCCTCCTTCTCCGCACGGACACGGTGGCTCTCCACCTGATCCGACCCGAAATCCCTGACCATGGCGAAGCCGTCGTGGAAGGTCACCACATCCCGGTCCGTCTGTATCCCGCCCCACATGAAGGGGCAGAAGACGATGGGGTACTCGAGACCCTTGCTGACGTGGACTGTGACGATCTTCACCGCCTTTTCATCGGTTTCCAGCCGGATCTGGTGCTCATCGGATTTCTCCCCGGAAGCCACCTTCTCCCAGAACCAGCCGAGCAGGCCCTCCATCCCGAGCCTCCCCCGGTGGGAGGCCTGGTGCAGCGCCTCGAAACAGTGCAGGACATTGGTCAGCCGCCGCTCTCCGTCGGGTCTCCTCAGGAGCCTTCCCCGCACGCCGTCCCTTTCCAGGAGGGTGCGCGCCATGACCATGAATCCGCGGTCCCGCCATGTCTGATGGTAATCCCGGAATTTCTCCAGGCATTCCTCCCACGCCTTCTCGTCGTCCAGGAGAGCGGCCAGGTCGTTTCCCGACATGCCCATGATGCTTGTTGCCAGGGCCGCCTTCACCCGCGGCTCCCG
>JAAZOO010000190.1 GCA_012797715.1 Geobacteraceae bacterium
CATTTCCTGCGTAACCGTGCTCTGACCTCAGACGGTCAAGACACCTGTCCTCTCCTGGTTGATGGTGCCTGTATCCTGTATCCCTATCGCCCCATTATCTGTCGCACCCACGGACTTCCCATTCTCATACGTCACGGGAGTGATGTGCGAGTGGATTACTGTCCCCGTAACTTTACAAACGCAATAACACTGACGGGCAGCGGGATTGTGGACCTCGACCGCCTCAATGATACTCTCGCAGCCGTCAATCTTCTCTTCATTGCCAGTTATTGCAAGGGGAAAGAACCTTCTAAGGAGCGTTGGAGCATTGCCGAAGCACTCCTCTTGGAAATATGATGTTTTCTCCCTCCGTTCTGTGGCATACTTGCCGACCGGAGGGAAAGACTCATGTCCAGATGCCTGCAAGATGCGCATCAAGACAATAGTTCGGAAGAAGAAACCGTAGATTCTTGACTGCCCCATGGGGGAAGAAAATCGGAGGGAAAAGCTGGAATCCCCTCATTCTTAACCGTAACGACGCGGTTCTACGGTGCGGCAAGCACTGTATTTGCCCGACACAGGATCATGTCGCATGCATCCCCGAAACCGACGATGCCGGTGTCGATGGAAAGATGATAATTCCGCGCATCAGTCCACTCACGGCCGGACAGTGTCCGGATGAATTTTTTGCGCTGCCTGTCCGAGTCCTCAAGCAGGTTTTTTGCTTTTTCAGAGTCCCGTATGTGAAAAACATCCATCACTCTTCGAAGCCTGAACTCCGGAGATGCATGGAGAAAAACGTTTACCAGACCGGGAAGGTCCGAAAGTGTGTGGAAGGCGCCTCTGCCGACAATTACAGAACTGTATCGTTCCGCTATTTTTCGGATGATGAGTGCTTCAACGGCAAATAGTTCCGAGTCCGTGATAGGTCGTACGGGAGGAGGAATATACCCCGTTTCGGAGACACAGACCGAACAGGAACGCACCAAATTCTCCCAAAAGGTAGAGACTCTCTCCTGTCTGTCAAGGATGAGATCCTCGTTTTCCTTCAGGTGATTTGCGACGTGGCGGACAATTTCCCGATCCATGTACCTGCACCCAAGGCGTTTTGCCACTTCTTGACCGATATACGCCCCGCCGCACCCAAGCTGGCGAGATATCGTGATAGTTATAGTACTCGACATTTCTGGACCTCCCACGGAAAACCTTTTTTCCAAAGTGTATCACCGGAACAAAATAACGCATGGCCAACCGTATGGTTCAGGTGGTATGTGGATACGGATACTGGTGGGAATAAATATATTCTGGTGGGAAAACCGGCGAACTCCTGATACATAGATAGACTAGAAAGTGTCTTCAGAAACGCCCGCCCTTAGGAGAAATCAGTGGAAAAGATCGGAAGAAATGACGCGTGTCCATGCGGCAGTGGAAAGAAGTACAAGAAATGCTGTCTTGACAGGGACCGGAGCAGCACACACCGCATGCGGAACGATTCGGCTGTTGCAAAACAGGCCCTGGAATTGCTGGGAGAGCGCTATCCGGAAGGTGTCAGGGAAGCTGTGGCGAGCGGTTTTCTCGGGTGTCTGAAAAAGCGTGAAAGGGAGGCGGTTGATACCCTGTCACCCGATGCCCAAGAACTGCTTAATGTGAATATCGGCGAATGGCTCCTTACCGACGCGAAAATTGTCGTGGAAGGAGAACTGAAACCGGTCCGGGAAATACTGCAGAATAATGACGCTCTTCCCTTGACACAGGAAGGAATCAGCTGGCTCTTGAACCTGGGAGAACATCCGTTGAGCGTATATGAAGTCCGGCATGTTGAACCGGGCTCGGGGATGCTGCTGACAGATATGCTGAGACCTGATGAACCGGATATACGGGTTCGGGAGAGAAAGGCATCGAAAGGACTGGTGCGATGGGACACACTTGGCGCGCGTATTGTCTATTCAGAAAATGAATGGGTTCTTTCCGGTGCCCTGTATCCCTTGTCTCGGGAGGCGGCACTTTCCTGCAGATCCAGGATACAGCGCAAAAGCAAGGGACTGGACTATAATCAGGACGCGTTTCGCGAATTGTGCGCTTCCAGTATAAGGGAGGAGTGGCTCCGGAGTATTTTCTCCGTACATCAACAGGCGGAGAATGGGCAGAATCACGTTGACGCGATTGCACTGCCCGCTGCAGCGGATTTCGAGAAGTGGGCCGAAGAGCCGTTGTCTGCGCTGGGGGACAGATCTCCCAGAAAAGCTGTCCGGACTCCTGCCGGACGGAGAGCGGTAACAGAGCTTCTCAAAACCTTCGAACATCGCCATGCCCGTTGCATGCGTAAGACCGGTGGCAATCCGACTGATTTCGGGTATATTTGGGAAGGGTTGGGATTGAAGCAGGAATTATCCTAG
>JAAZOO010000191.1 GCA_012797715.1 Geobacteraceae bacterium
CCCCCCGTCATCACCTCTCCGGCGGCACCCCCCCCGGACACCCACCCATACGGTGCTACATGGGTATTCCCATGTTCTTCGGCGGCGAACTGGTGGGGGTCGCCGGAATTGCGAATCGCGAAGGGGGATATTCCGAGGATACGGCGAGATTTCTGGAGCCCTTCATATCCGCATGCGCCACCGTCATTCACGCCTTTCGCAAGGACCGGGAGCAGGCCGCGGCCATGAGGGCCCTGCGGGAGAGCGATGAAAGGTTCAGAAAGCTTGCCGAGAATATCCGGGAGGTGTTCTGGATAGCCTCCTTGGACGGGAAAACCCTGGAATATGTCAGCCCTGCCTATGAAGATATTTGGGGCCGTTCCTCCGATACCCTGTACCGGAATCCCCGGAGGTGGCTGAAAACGGTTGCCCGGGGCGATCGCAGGGAAATCCTGGAAAGGCTTCGTCTGGAAACCGGCGGAGACTGGAAGCGCATCGAATTCCCCAGCGTCCGGATCACCCGGCCGGACGGGACGCTTCGCTGGATTCAGGTGCATGTGTATCCGGTCCGGGATCGTGGCGGGAGCACCCGGCTCATGGCGGGAATTGCGGAGGACATCACCGAAAGCAGGAAGGTGGAAGAAGAGCGCGCCCTTCTCAGGGAGCAGCTCCATCAGGCGCAGAAGATGGAGGCAATCGGCCAGCTTGCAGGGGGGGTGGCCCATGATTTCAACAATATCCTGACCGCGACAATCGGGTGCAGCCAGCTGCTCCTCAAGAAGCTCCCTCCTGTCTCCACGTTGCGCAGCCATGTGGAGATGATACTTTCTTCCGGCAGGAAGGCCGCCGGACTGACCCAGAGTCTCCTTGCTTTCAGCAGAAAACAGAATATCGAACTGATGCCCGTCAACGCCAACGAGGTTATCGCCAAGGTTGCGAGGCTTCTTTCGCGACTTATCGGGGAAGATATCGATCTTTCTCTGGAACTGTCCAGCGGCCCCCTCACCATCAACGCGGACAGCCTGCAGCTTGAACAGGTGCTCATGAATCTGGCCGTCAACGCACGGGACGCGATGCCGCGGGGGGGAGCCATAACGCTCCGTACGGACCGCATCCATCTGGAGAAGGAACTCATCAATGCCTACTGCCGCGGCGAGCCGGGGTACTACGCCGTGATCTCCTTCAGCGATACCGGCACGGGCATCCCCCCGGCGATTCTGGACAGAATTTTCGAGCCCTTCTTTACAACCAAGGAAGCGGGCAAGGGCACCGGTCTGGGCCTTTCCATCGTCCTCGGCATCGTGCAGCAGCATGGGGGGTGCATAGGGGTGGACAGCACCCCCGGGCAGGGGACGACATTCCGCATCTACCTTCCCATTGCGGAGGGTGAGATCGGCAGCACTCCGGAACCGGAGCAGTATGACTCCCAGGCGGGGAACGGCACTATCCTGATAGCCGAAGATGATGCGGCGGTCAGGGTGCTGCTCAGGATGATCCTGGAAGAAAACGGCTATGTCTGCATCGAGGCGGATGACGGATGGAAAACGGTGGAATGTTTCCGGCAGCGGAGCCGTGAGATAGACCTTGTCATCCTCGATGTGGTACTGCCGCGCATGAACGGCGGAAGTGCCTTTACGGAAATGAGGAAGATACGCTCCGATGTGCGGGTGCTCTTCATAAGCGGCTATACGCACGATCTCATCAACCAGAAAGGTGTTCTCGATGATGGCGTCAAGGTCGTCTCCAAGCCGCTGACACCCACGGAGCTGCTGCGCCATGTACAGGAGATTCTGCGCTCCTGATCCTCTTCCTTCCCCCCCATCGAAAGGGATTCGCCACGTTCCACTTCTCCACCCGCTCGGGGAATGAACCCGGACGCGTGGGATGGAGACATCTTTCCTTCTCTCTGGACGACCCCACCTTCCGTTTCCATGCTGCGGCGCGGCGGAGGCTGCGCCCGGAAACACGGGAGTCCTTCCCGGAGGCAGACGGGGAGGGGCCTCTCCGAACCCGGTAACCGCCGGTGTTGTGCGCCGATGCCCCGGGCAATCCCGTTGACCCGCTCCTTAAGGATGCAGTATACTTTTTCCGCCCATGCTCCCCCTTTTCTTCACTTCCGGGGGTGTCTCCCCTCGCGCCGTCACGCAGGGGGAGACAGATCCCTGCCCAGGGGGGGAAACCACTTCCACCGGCTGCCGAGACGGCGCCCGTTCGAAGGAGAAAGACCGTGACATCCCCGGCACACCGTTTCTCGCCAAAAAGCATTCCTCTCGCCAGTGCCCTTGCAGGCTTCTTACTGCTTGCCGGTCTCCTCTGGCCGGCGGTTGTCCGTGCGCACATTGCCGCCCATCCCTCCCTGCGGCCGGGCTACACCTCCATCAAGGTCTTTGATCGCAACGGGGTCTTTGTGGGCCGGATACCGGCGGAGGGGAGGTACTGGGTCTCCATCGACCGCATTCCTGCGTTCCTGCAGAATGCGGTGGTGGCTATCGAGGATTCCCGTTTCTACCAGCATGGCGGTATTGATGTGCGGGGCATCGCCCGGGCCCTGGTAAAGGATGTTATCAAGGGAAAGATGGCGGAGGGTGGCTCCACCATTACCCAGCAACTGATCAAGAACAAGTTTCTGTCCGGCGAGAAGACCATCGACAGGAAGGTGAAGGAAGCCCAGCTTGCACTGGAGTATGAGCGGAAGTACACCAAGAAGCAGATCCTGGAGATGTATCTCAACGAAATCTATTACGGTAACGGCGCCTGGGGAATTGCCCAGGCGTCCCGTCTCTATTTCGACAAGACGCCGGAGCAATTGTCTGAGGCGGAATGCGCGCTGCTGGCCGGAATACCGAAAAATCCCTCCCGCTACAACCCCCTGGCCACGTCTTCCGAGGCCGGGAAGAGGCGGAATCTGGTTCTCGCGCGCATGGCGGAACTCAACATCATCTCCCAAAAGAAAAAGAACGCCCTTTCCGCCCGGCCTGTTACCTTTGTCAAGCCCGGAGCCGCCCCCCACTATGTTGCCCATATCCGCAACAAGCTGATCGAGCGGTACGGGGCGGGCATCATCGAACAGGGAGGGCTCGAGGTCACGGCGGCCATGGACCTGAAGATGCAGAAGCTGGCGGAGAAGACGTTGCGGGAGGGAGTCCTCCGGATATCCCCGGAGCTCCAGGGTGCATTGCTGTGCCTTGATCCCGCCTCCGGGGATGTCCTGGCCGCGGTAGGGGGAGTTGATCTCACCAGGGATTCCTATAACCGCGCCTTGTATGCCAGGCGCCAGCCCGGTTCTGCCATAAAGCCTTTCATTTATGCGGCTGCGCTGGAAAAGGGGATCCCCGCGGCCAGTGTGTGGAACGATACGCCGGTATCCTACGACCGGGGAAACGGTGAATCCTGGAAACCGCGCAATTACGGAAATGAGCGATTCGGCGAGCTTACCCTCCGCCAGGCCCTTGCCCATTCCAGTAACGTCATAGCGGTAAAGGTCCTGGACGATATCGGCGTGCCCTATTTCACCGATTTCGCCTCCAGGCTGGGGCTTTCGCTCCATGCCGCCAACGGCCTTTCCCTGGCCTTGGGGACCGAGGAGGTATCCCTCAGCGACCTGGTCGCCGCATATGCCGCTCTCTCCAACGGGGGGGCGCGACCCGTTCCCCGGACCATTATCCGCATCTACGACCGGACCCGGAATGCCTGGACGGAGACTCCGCCATCTCTTGCACCGGTTCTCTCCCCCGCCGTCGCCTATGTCACCACCCACATGCTGCGGGACGTCATGCTGTACGGTACCGCGAAAGGGCTCAAATCATTCGCCCTGCAGCGTCCTTCGGCCGGAAAGACCGGTACCACCGACGACTATCGGGATGCCTGGTTTGTCGGCTATACTCCCCAGATGGTGACCGGCGTGTGGGTCGGCCATGACAGGCCCCGGCCGGGCGGGAAAGGATTCACGGGAGGGGCCATCAGCGCTCCCATCTGGGGGAGGTTCATGCGTTCCGCCCTTGCCGCGAAACCGGCCGTTGATTTTCCCAAGCCCGATACGGTGGTCTCCGTTGCCGTTGACCCCGTGACGGGCCGGCCGGCCCCTCCCGGCTCTCCCTGGCGGAAGGAGGAACTGTGGATTGTGAAATCCGAGCAGGCGGAATCTGCTCCGGAACAGGGAGCAGGATCCTCTACCGCGCCTTCCGCCGGAGAGCCGTCCGGTGAAACCCTCCCGGAGGGGGGGCAGGAAGAACCGGAATCTCAAAGGGACGAGACGGGACGGAGCATGCCGTAATATCTCCGGTTCCTGTCCGGAAACAGCACGGTCCGGCCATGTCCGCGCACTTCCCGAAAGACCTCTCCCCCGGCAGGGGAGTGCTCGTGCACGGTTCTGAGGGGAGCACGCTGATCTGAAAGGAGTTCTGAATGTTCACCAAGGCAAATCGCGATGGCTACCGGGAAGCCCTCCCGGGGATTGGGATGAAGACCCTCGTATACGGCGAAAGGACCCTGTTCACGGAATTCAGGATGGAGGCGGGTTCTTCCCTGCCGGCTCACGCCCATGCCCATGAACAGACCGGATACCTGGTTGAAGGGCGTATCCGGCTCACCATCGGCACGGAGACGTTCGAGGCGGGACAGGGAGACAGCTGGTGCATTCCGGGGAATACCGGACACAGCGCCGAGATACTGGAAAATTCCATCGCAATCGAGGTTTTTTCTCCCCTACGGGAGGAATATCTCCCCCCGGGGGATTGATTCGGGGGTGTGATGGGAGGGAAAGGAGGGCGCATGGGCGGGAAAATGGAAACGGCCACGCTGGGAGGCGGATGTTTCTGGTGCATGGAGGCGGTTTTCCAGGGGCTGAAGGGGGTCGAGAGCGTGGTGCCGGGCTATGCGGGCGGCCATGTGCCGTATCCTCTGTACGAACAGGTATGCCTGGGTACCACGGGTCATGCGGAGGTGGTGCGGATCACCTTTGACGCGGAGGTGATTTCCTTCGGGGAGATACTCGAAGTATTCTGGCGGACCCACGACCCGACCACCCGGAATCGCCAGGGGCACGACACGGGACCCCAGTATCGCTCCCTTATCCTCTATCACGACGAACAGCAGCGGGTTGTTGCGGAACAGTCGAAGCACGATGCGGACGCATCCGGCCGGTGGCCCGCTCCCCTCGTGACGGAGATCGTCCCGTTGAACGCCTTTTATCCGGCAGACTCGCGGCATCGGGACTATTACCTGACACATCCGGAGGATGCCTACTGCCAGGTTGTCATTGAGCCCAAGATACGGAAACTGAAGAAGGAGTTTCCGGACAGGGTGCAGGAGCCCCGATGATTCCTTTCTGGCTGCCCCGTGGAGGAAGACCATGAAGATTGCCGCGGTTTCCGGCGGAGGACAGGGCATCGGCAGGGCGGTTGCGCTTCATCTGGGCAGGGCCGGGTACGGCGTGTCCATTGCGGATACCCATCGCGAGGCCGG
>JAAZOO010000192.1 GCA_012797715.1 Geobacteraceae bacterium
GCATTTTCGGTACGCCGGTCACCCCGTTCGGCCCCGAGTGGCTGGACCGTCTCCTGAGCGGAATCTTCCGACTTTCCGGTGATTTCGTGAACGACTTCCGGCTCCTGGACTACCTTGTCTCCCTTCTCAGCACCGAGCGCAGTCCGGCACTGGACGGGACTCTGGGCAACGGAGACCGGCTCAAGGACGATCTCGCGGAACTGGGAGTCTTCGATGCGGGCATGTCCCTCTACCACCTGGTCAAGCTGCGTGAATTCCGGCGCATGGGATTCTCCGGCTTCGAAGCCAGGCACTACAGCCTGTTCGAGAGCATGCGGGACGACATGGGCCCTGCGGTTACGCTCCAGAATCTGATCCATGCCTGCGCATTCCGGATGATCGCGGAAGGGACGGTTACCCACTGCGACATTCCCGACACCCCCCACGGGGAGAGCGAACGGCGCCAGATGTTTTTCGGCGACGCCATCGGACTGTCTTCCTTCCACGTGCGCAGGAACACGGAAAACCGTTTCCTGCTGGCCATTCTGAAGCGTGCGGCAGCGGTGCGGCCCAGCGCCCGCTACCCCGATTTCTTCACGGTAAAGAGCGCGGACTACCGCAGGGCGCTCCTTCGGACCCTGGAAGAAGAGGCGGGCGAACTGGTGGAGATGCTGGGAGCCCGCAGCGTTCTGGACGACCTGAAGGCGCGCATCGAGGACCCGGCGCTCACGGCTTCCGGCCGGCTCTCCCGGGGAATCCTGGAGAGCATGGGGGCACGACACCCCCTTTCGGTCCCGGCCGGGGAGTTCAACGGGGCGGCGGAGCGTTACTACCGCGGCCACCTGTGCCGCAAGCACATGGCGGAGGCCTTTTCCTTTCTCGAAGAGGATTTCCGGCGTGCGGACCAGTGGAAGGAAGGGGAGAAGACCATCGTGAAAAACGAGCTCAAGGGGGGCGACGCCCTTTCCTTTCTGGCCTCCTGCCGGAACGATGTCCTGGGGGACACGGTGCCGGCACATGTCCTGGAGAGCCTCATCCGTCTCGTGATTCTCTCCATTCATCATGATACGGTGGAGGCGGGGACGGCGCATGCATAGCAGACCGCACAGATACATTGAGCGTGAAACGGATCGCGTCGTGCGGGAGGAGCTCCTTGCCGATGCCGCGATCCGCTTCATCTACGGAACGCTCCGGGAGAAGGCGCCCTGGTTCTTTCATGCCGTGACCGGTCCGTCCGTCACCGGAGTTCTCGGTTTCGTCTCCTACGACCTTGCCCTGAATGCGCGCATTTCCGGAGCCGGCTCCTTTATTCGGAAGATAGGCCTGAAGACCGAGGAATGCCTCGCGCCCCGCGAGGAGCTGGATACGCCGCGCCGCATCTTCGAAAGGCAGATTGCCTACTGGCGCTGCCGGCCCATGGACGACGCCCCCGCCGTCATCGTCTCGCCGGCGGATTCCCGCATGCTGCTGGGATCGCTGGACGAGGATTCGTCCCTGCACCTCAAGGGAAAATTCTTTTCATTCCCGGAGCTTGTGGGGGAGAATCACGTTGCGCTCCGCACGCGGTTCGACGGCGGAGAGTGGGCCATGTTCCGCCTCACACCGGACAAGTACCACTACACCCATGCGCCCGTTTCCGGCCTCGTCACCCATTTCTACGGGCTGGACGGACGATACCATTCCTGCAACCCGAGCGCGGCGATTGCACTCGCCACCCCGGTTTCCAAGAACCGGCGTGTGGTGACGGTGATCGACACCGATGTGGAAGGGGGGTCCGGGGTCGGCCTGGTGGCGATGGTGGAAATCGTGGCCCTCATGATAGGCGACATCCGGCAGTGCTACAGTGAATGCCGCTATGACGACCCCCTTCCCGTGGTTCCGGGCCTGTTCCTGCGCAAGGGACAGCCCAAGGCCCTGTTCCGTCCCGGCAGCAGCACGGTGGTGCTCCTTTTCGAGAAAGGACGCATCGCTTTCTCGCCGGACCTGCTGCACAACCAGGTGCGCAGCGACGTGGGGACACGCTTCTCCGACTGGCTGGAGAGGCCCCTGGTGGAAACCGAGGTGGCGGTGCGCTCCACCATCGCCAGGAGAGTCAACGGTGCGGGGACTGCCGCAGGACGGGGAACGGAGGAATGCCGGAGATGACGGGAAACTGGATGGTAATCGCGGCGACGGGCGTGCTGTGCGGCATGGGTATTTTCTGGGGAAGCAGGCACCTGCCCGGGGAGAGATGGCAGTTCTTCGCCTCCGTTCCGCTGAGGAAACGGGATGACGACTCGTGGGAGGCGGTCAACATCACCTGGTACGGGGTGCTACTCTCCGGGGCTGCCGTGTTCGCGGTGGCTCTCTACCTGATCATGCTCTGTGGCGCCGGGGTTCACGCCTCGGCGGGGGTGTCCCTCATGGTACTTCTCCTTGCCGTGTGCGTTCCTGCCTCGAGCGCAGTGGCTCGCATCGTGGAGCGCAAGCCGGCAACCCTCACCATCGGCGGCGCAGCCTTTGTCGGCTCCCTCGTGGCGCCCTTCGCGATACTGGCGCTGAACCGCTTCGGGGAAGCGGCGACGGGTATGCACATCCCTATGTCCCAAGGGCTGGCCGCGTGCGCGGTGGCATTTCTCTTCGGCGAGGGGATGGGGAGGATGTCCTGCCTGAGCTACGGCTGCTGCTACGGGAAGCCGGTAGAGGCGTACCACGGACTCATCGGCCGCATCTTCAGCAAAACCGCCGTCATTTTCCAGGGACGGACGAAAAAGATATCCTATGCCTCGGAGCTGGAAGGGCGCCGCGTCGTGCCCATCCAGTCCCTGACCATGCTCGTGTCGTCCCTTGCGGGCATTGCCACCCTGTCACTCTACGCATGGGGACACTTCACGGCCGCATACCTGGGTGCAACGGCAAGTGCCGGCCTGTGGAGGATTGCCTCCGAATTTTTCCGCAACGACTATCGCGGTGAGGGGAAGGTATCCGCGTACCAGGTGATGTCCGGCGTCTCCGTTCTCTACGCAGCGGTCGTGGCTTGTTTCCTCCCGGAAGCACGTTTCTTCGGGCCCGTGGACCTTGCCGGCGGGGTCGCCGCCCTCTGGGATCCGGGATTGTTCCTGTTCCTCGCCGCAGTCTGGCTCGTCCTCGTCACCTTCACCGGCATCAGCGACACCACCTTCTCGCGCATCCGATTTCACCTGCACCGGAGCAAGATTTAACCTGGATTCGGCAGGGGAGGTCATCCCTCCCTGCCGCCTCGGACCGGCCTGCCTGGATGCCCGGGACTCATTTCCGTGCATACCACGAACTCCCCTGCGGGTTCCTACAGCACACTCCATTTCTCCACAAGCCGGACCGTATCTGCCGAAGACCCTCACCGGGACGGCTCCACCTGCCGATTTATGGGGTTTCACGAACGCCCGGCGGCGGGTGGCCGGAATAGTGTGCCGCGAATCCTCCTCCCGTGACGGGATGGCGGACATTTTCCCGGTGCGGCGGCTGCCGAAGGCCGGGACAGGGGAAGGCTGCTGCGGCGGGGGATACTCCCCATCAGGCCCGGCATCCCCTCCATGCCAGGGGAGCGGTTTCGCCGCTATCATCGCGGGTTGCTTCCAGGAAGGTTTCCATCTCGTCCGCAGGGAGGGGGCGGGCGAAGAAAAAGCCCTGCATCTCGTAACACCGGCGTGCTTTGAGGAAAGAGAGCTGTTCAGCGGTTTCCACCCCTTCTGCGATGACCTCCATCCTCAGGCTGCGCGCGAGGGCGATTATGGCCTCGGCAATGGATGCGTCGTCGTCGCTGGTGGTGATGTCCCGGATAAAAAGCTGGTCAATCTTCAAGCGGTCGATGGGAAAGTGCTTCAGATAGGTCAGGGAGGAGTACCCCGTGCCGAAGTCGTCGATGGCAAGGTGAACGCCGATGGCCTTCAGTTCCCGCAGCATGTCCACGGCGCTGGCGTCGTTTTCCATGAGGATGCTCTCGGTGAGTTCCAGTTCCAGGTTGTCCGGATTGAGACCGGTTTCCTCCAGGACCCGCGTGACCAGCCGAGGCAGATTGTTCTGCTTGAACTGGCACCCGGAGATGTTGACCGCCATGCGGAATTCGCCGAAGCCTGCGTCCACCCACTTCTTTGCCTGCAGGCAGGCGCTGCGCAGCACCCATTCCCCGATGGGCCCGATGAGTCCCGTCTCCTCCGCGATGGGAATGAACTTGCCCGGCGGGATGCGGCCCATTTCGGGATGATCCCATCGCAGAAGAGCCTCCATTCCGATGACCGCGCCGCTGCGCACGTCGAACTGTCCCTGGTAGAAGAGGGTGAATTCCTCCCTTTCCAGAGCCTTGCGCAGGTTTCTCTCCAGGGACATCCGTTCCACGGCCCGGTGATTCATCTCCTGGGAGAAGAACCGGAAGTTGTCCCTTCCGGCCTCCTTGGCCACGTACATGGCCGTGTCGGCGTTACGCAGCAGGCTTCCCACATCGGTGCCGTCCAGAGGGAAGATGGCGACCCCGATGCTTGCGGAGACGAATATCTCCTGGCCTTCGATGACAAAGGGCGCTGCGAAGCAGTCCCGGATCTCCTCGGTGGTGTGGGCCACATCCTGCTCGTGTTTCACCGCCGACAGGACAACGACGAATTCGTCCCCCCCGAGCCGGGCCACCGTATCGCTCGCCCGCAGCCGTGAGGTAAGGCGCCGGGCAACCTCCTTGAGGAGCGTATCGCCTGCAGCGTGCCCCAGGGTGTCGTTGATCCACTTGAAGCGATCCAGATCGAGGAACAGGATTCCCACCTGCCATCCTTCCCGTGTGGACTGGGCGAGGATCTGGTGCAGACGATCATTCATGAGCGTGCGGTTGGGGAGACCGGTGAGGGTGTCGAAGTAGGCGAGTTGCTGGATCTCCTGTTCCGCCTGCTTGCGTTCCGTCACGTCCACCGCGGCGAAGCTGAAGCGGGGGCGTTGGGCGGTGGAATCGAAAACCAGGCTGATGCTCGCCTGGTACCAGTACCTGCATCCCTGGAAAGGGAATTCGTATTCAAAGGTGACGGTTTCCTTGACATCGATGCAGTAGCGGAGTACCTCCAGCCAGTAGCGGATGAATTCTGGCTGGATGCCCAGGCGCGATGCGCGCATCCCCGTCATCTCCTCCAGGCTGAGTCCGAAGAAATCGGCGATGCGCTTGTTGGGCATGGCATAGACGAAGTCGTCTTCCTCCAGTTCCAGGACGCTCATGAGAATGGCGTTGGCGTTGAAGAAACCCCGGAGAGTGGCCTCGCTCTCCCGCAGGGCCTCCTCGGCCAGCTTGCGGTCGGTAATGTCCCTGCTGATGCCCCGGTAGCCGCGGTATTTCCCTGTTGCGTCCAGGAGCGGCGCGCCCCCGGTTTCCAGGGTAACGGAATGCCCCGCCTTGTGCCGGTTCACATTCTCCACAAAGGCAAAGGGCTGGAGAAACTGGGCAAAATTTTCGAAAATCACCGAGATTCCCCGCGCCTCGTCATCGGGCATGAGGTCGAAGGGGGTCTTGCCCAGGATATCTTCGGGGGTGTAGCCGAGGATGTCCGTGACCTTGGGACTGCTGTACGTAAAACGGAACGCCTCATCGGTCTCCCACACCCAGTCGCTGATGGTTTCCACGAAGCTCCTGAACCGCTCTTCGCTGGAGAGGAGCGCCTGGAGGATGTGGGTGCGCCCGGATATCTCCTGTTCGAGCTTCCGGTTGGAAATGGTCAGTTCGCTGGTACGCTGCCACACCATCTTTTCCAGGGCCTCCCGGTACCGGGCTTTTTCCCGGTCGGTCCGTTCATGCTCCAGTATCTCCTTCCTCAGCCGGTTATTGACCGTATCGTACCTTTTGAGGATGAAATGGGCGGCGATTCCGGCGACAGCGGAGCCGGAGAAAATGGTCACAAAATGGGACTGCCAGATGGTGATGGCGGGAACGAGCATCTGCTTGGCCGCTTCGAAGAGCGTCATCGCGGCCAGGGAAATGCCGACCACCCAGAAGGTATGTACGATCCTTGTGCTGTTCGGTTTCATGGTATCGGGTCTCCGGAGTTCCCCGCCGGGTCAGGGCCGGTTGCTGTCATGGGAAGCAAGGAGAAAGACGCCGGTCGTCTTGAAGAGCATGGAGTGCACGGTGGAGAGTCCGGACAGAATGATTTCGGAGCGCGTCGTGTCCTTGATTTTCTTGAAACAGCGCAGCAGGTGCGCGATTCCCATGGAATTGATTCTGCCCACCTGGCTGAAGTCGAATCTGATGACAGGAGCGGTCGCCCGATCCGGGATGGATCTGAATTCGGCCTCGGCATGCACGTCGATGTTGCCGCGGAGAAGAAAGGTAACGCCCCCTTCTTCCTCGATACGCTCAACTGCAAACACAGTATCCATTCTTGCTTTCCCCTTGCACCGTTGCCGGGCGCGCGCAGGAGACGCGCCGCCGGCCGTTTCGACCGCCTGCCTCGCTACCGCGCGCCGCCGGATGAAATGTGAAAACCCTTTTTCTCAAAGATTCTGTCCGCTGTCTCCAGCTTTACCTGGCCGCCCAGGACGGTGTTCCGTCCCGGGGTGATGTGGACGTGCAGGTGGTCGATGAACTGCCAGATAATGAACAGTCCGCGTCCGCCGGCCGCTTCGGGATCAAGGATCTCGTCCTGCCCTTTTGCGAGGTGCTCCAGCACGATGTGCGGAGACAGGCTTCCCCAGTTGTCTTCAACCTCCATTGCCAGGGTCGTGCCGTCGAAGCCGTACCGGAATTCAATGATCTCCTCCGGCGGAACGGAACGGTTTTCGCCCTTGGCGAACAGGGAACCGCCGTTTTCCCCGCGCGGCGCGCCATACAGGGCATTTTCCAGCATCTCATCGGCAAGGAGCGCCCCTTTCTGGCGCAGCAGCTCGATCTCCCCGCTTTCACCCTGGATGGATGTCTCCAGGGCGTTGATAATGGCTTCCTTCTGATCCGATGAGGTTACCTGCACGGTATGCACCGTTGAGCCGGGAAGGAGGTAGTCACCGATGTGCACCACCTCATGCTGCGCTATCTTCCGTATGGCAAGGCTGATCAGGGAGGACGCGGCGTCTTTTCCCCGGGTCTCCGCATCCGGGTTGATTACCAGGTGCCTGATGCCGTCTCGCACCAGGGGGGTGAGGGGGGGGAGCGGGTCTTGGGATGAGACCGCCAGCAGAAACTCGCTGCGGGGATAGAGGGACGCGAGACATTCCACGAGCAGAGGCGATGCCTCGGGATAGACCTTGGCGGACACGATGATGAGGCTGGGATTCTCGGGGAGCGTTCCCGTACGGCCCCTATGGGACGACAGGGATCTCAGCTCCACCATGTCGACGATCTTCGAGATTCTTCGCACGTACGGCTTCCAGTACGCCTTGTCGACGGCGTCCCGTACGATTACCAGTATTTTTTTCTCCATGATTCTCTCCAGCGGAGGTCACTAGGTGCAGAGCGGCGTTACCCGTCCCGGCGTGCCACCAACAGCGTCACGTCGTCTTCCAGTGGCGCGTTTTCACGGTATTCTTCCAATCCGCGCAGGATGGTTGCGCGCAATCTCTCCGGCGTCTGGTCCATGTGCATGAGGAGCAGCTCGCCCAGGCGTTCATAGCCGAACATTTCCCCCTTGCGGTTCGTGCATTCGATGAGCCCGTCCGTGTAGAGCACCAGGATGTCTCCTTCCCCGAAAGGAATGGAGTATTCATGGAACCGGCTTTCCGCGTCCAGTCCCAGGGGGAATCCGGACACGCTGTCGATCTGTTCGAGGCGCCCGTCGGTGCTCCGGAAGAGGTAGGGGAAATTATGCCCCGCATTGGCGAGGCTCATGCGGTTCCCGGTCACATCAATCACCGCTATCAGGCAGGTCATGAGCAGTGTCGTCCCTGTGGCGGACATTACGGCGCGGTTGATTCCGGACAAGAGGTCGCCCGGAGTGGTTACGCCGCGGCCGACGAGGGAGTGAAGGCTCGCCTTGGCCGCTGTCGTGACCATGCCTGCCTGGACACCGTGACCGCTCACGTCGGCGATGATCAGTCCCAGGGAGCTCCCGTCCACGGGAAAGTAGTCGAAAAAATCACCGCTCACTTCGGTGGAGCTGGTGACGCCGCCGTCCACGACTAGTCCCTTGAAGCGGAGGTTCGACGGGGGGAGCAGATCCTGCTGTATCCTGCGCGCCTGGGCGACCTCGTCCCGTATCCGCGCGCTCATGGACGACAGGTCGTGGAGGAGCAGGGACTGGGTTCTGGACATCTCCATCATGAGATCCGATACGGAAACGATTCCCAGACAGGTTTCGCCTTTTTTCACCGGGAAGCAGTCCGCCTCCAGACACGGGTCCGCAGCGAGAAGGCGCTGCAGTGCGGAGTTCACGTCCAGTTCGGGCTCCATGGCAAGGTCGTTCTGTTCCAGCAGGAGGCTGATGGGCTTTTTCCCGAACAGATCAAGGGCATATTTGTTGCTCAGCCACTTGAAAAAAAGCTCCTTGCGACTGATGACGCCGGCATACCTCCCCTCGGAAACCACGGGAACGGCCATCAGGGACTTGTCCCGCCGGAAGACCTCCACCACGTCGATGACCCGGGTCGCGGGAGACACTTCCTGCGTCCTTCTGACAAGGCTCTGGAGGAGGGGTATCCGCCCTTCGAAATCTTCCATGTCTTGGTTTCCTCCCCTGGGCGCCCCCGGCGTTCGCGCCGCTATCCTTCGTTTCGGGCCGGGGGGTGAAAACTTGAGGGTGGACCCTCAATTGTAACGTACTCTTTACAATCGATACGGAGCGCAGTCCCGAGAGGGGAGCGCCCCGCGTCGGTGCCGGGGCAGCATCGCCGCGGAGCGGTCTTTCCTCTCTGCATGGGAAGCGGGTAGGGTACGGTGATTAAACTGTGTGCGTGGAACCGTGGTTCGGTTCCCCTAGAGAGCGGGAGACGCGGAACGTGTCCGGAAGAGACTCCTCTTTCCTGCGGCAAGGCATGCAGTCAGGCCGGCGGCGAGCAGCAGGCCGGCCGGGGGAAGGGGGACCTCCTCCCGTGGATCGTCCGTCTGGTAGGGGGACAGCATCCGAATCTCCGGCGCAGAGGGGGTTATGGTCATCAGGCGCATTTCCGACCCCTGTACATCCGGACTTTCGAAAAAGAAGCCGCTGCGCGGCCGATACAGGGCCGCTACCTGGGACAGGGTGAGGGGCCTTCCGGGCAAGAGGGCCGTTGCCGTGCCGAACCCGGACAGGGGGACGCTGAGGGTAAAAAAGCTCACTTCGCCCGACGAGCCGTCCCTGACGGAAACGGCAGCGCTCTTCACGGCGCGCGCCGCCTTCACTCCCGCAACGGTCTGCGTGACCGGGGAGAGCGCAGGCGCGGTTTCATGGCGGCCTTCCCCATGGCCGGACGTGAGGGTATCGCCGGACAGAGTCCCTTCATCCGGGTCTTTCCCTGCCACATCCGCTTCCCGTGGTTGCTTCCACGGGGATTCGGGCCTTTCGTGGAGGGGGAGTGTGGATTCGGGGGGACGGGGAACGGCAAGGGAAGCTGCCGCGGTACGTGTTCCGGCGACGCACAACAGGAAGCACAGCAGAAAGCAGACAGGTTTCATGGCGGATCCTCGTATGCCCGATGATGGCTGCAGACCCATGGATTGGGATTGCGCAGCACTATAGTGCCTCCCCGTTGTTTCAGATTTATTGCAGGAAGGTGAAATATCTGTTTCCCCACGGGTGACGGGTGCGTCATCGGGCGTTCCCGTACCGGGGTGTCGGGAAACCGCCATGGAATTGTAAGACGGGTGTAACACCGCGGTGGTACGATCCGCCCTGGATTCGGCAGGTGAAAAGGGGGGCAGGGAATCTGGCCGGAGCCGTTCCCTTCGAGCGGTTCCACCTGCCGTTTTCAGGCCCGTTCACAAGAACCCGGAGCGGCTGCCGCCCGGGTATCCCGCCGGTAGCAGGGGGGATGGGAGACCATACACATGGCGGAATCGTGCTTATCATCGGCAATCGCTTTTCCGGCGCGCGCCGCGCGCCGCGTGCGGGACAGGGCTGCAAAATGTGCGGGGCGGTACCTGGGAATCGGCACGCATGAGTCGCTGTATCTCTCGTCCCGGCGCGTTATCTTCCTCGTGGACACGCTTATCGGCTTCACCGTCGGCTACCTGGTGTATGCCGTTGAATGGAGCCATCTCAGGGAGCAGGCCATCCTGTTCGTCATCTGGTTTCTCAGCATCTTCAACTACATGGTGAAGAATAACGCCTTTGTCTGGGAGAACCTGCGGATTGCCGTGGGTATCGACGGCTCCGTGATCCTGCTCTCTGCCGTGGTGTCCAGTTGCTGCAGGGAATTCCGCACGAAAATGACCGGCACCCTGATTCTGGCCGCGGCGAGCGTTCCCCTTTCTCTCTATCTCATGTTCCGGCACGGCATCGTCATAAATTCCTTCCCCATTCTGTGCGTCCTCATGCTCACGCTCTCCGTGGCCCACCATTCCAGCCGCAAATCCGCCCGGGAGCGGAGCCGCATCGCCCGGGAACGCGCCTGTGCCGAATTCGCCATTGTCAGCCACATTTCCCACAGCGTGCGACCGCAGATCCTCATTGCCCGCGCGCCCCTCCTTTCCCTGAAGTCATGGCTGGAGGAGCGGGGTCTCCTGGGAGAGGAACTTCCGGCGACGCTTCTGAACGGCACGCGGGAGACCGTCGGCGAGGCGCTGGAGAAGGTTAGCGCCACCCTCGGCCAGATTAACGGTGTGGTGGGCAATGCGCGAACCCTCATCGGCAGGGAGATCCCGGCGGATGAATTCCAGGACACCGACCTGCCGACCCTCTTTTCCGGGGAAATCGTGCCGCTCTATTCCGGCTTCGACTTCGAGATCACCGTGACCGGAGGGACGTCCCGACCCCTTCCCCTGCACCGTGCGTCCTTTGTGGAGGCACTGCACAACATCATCCGCAATGCTGCCACCCATTCCTTCCCATCCGGATTCCGGGCCGAGGGGGGCAACCGGCTCCACTTTCACATCCGGGAAAACGTGCGGTACGTTTTCATCGACTACACCAACAACGGCCAGCCGTTTCCGGAGAACCTGGATGCGGCGGCTTTTCTCACCTTCGGCAGGAAGAGCAGCGACAGTCCCGGTGAGGGACTGGGCGGGGCCTGGATCGGGAAGGTGCTGGAAGCGCACGACGGAACCCTCGACATCATGCGGGACCACCATCCGGTCCACTTCAGGATCACCCTTCCCAAGAGGAGTCACCATGGAAAACATCTGCGGCGGGATCACCCTTCTCATCGTTGACGACGACACCCCCTACGTGGAGGCGCTGCACCGGCTGTTCCAGGGGAGGGGTGTGAGGCTTTGCCACGCCCTGACCCTGGAGGACGCAAGGGAAATGTTTTCCCGCAGGCAGCAGGCCGGTGTTTCCGGCGTCATCCTGGATGTGGTCGGCCTGCGGGAGAGGGGGCAGAAGGTGCCGGACAACAGCTTCATCATCGCGGCCAGCAGGTATTTTGCCGATGCCGCTCCCCACCTGCCCGTGGTGGTGCTCACCGGCGAGCCGGACCAGTACCGAAACCTCAAGGAACTGTTCAAGGGAACCATGGGAGTCTATTCCAAGGGCCGAGACGAAGAGGAGGTCCTGACGTTTCTCCTGGAGGAGGCGCGCAAGCTGGACCGCATCCGCTGCGCAATCGAGCATCCCGAGGTGTTCGCGGTGGTGAGGAAGTATCTGGACGAAGACGCGGAACGTGAGCTGGTGGATTTCCTGAAGGACAGGGACAGCCCTGACGCCACGGTCATCCGCAAGAACATGGGGGCGCTGCGGCGTCTGCAGGAAAAGATCTACATCCAGCTCAGCAAGTGCCAGGGAAAGTACGTGCCCAGGGAATACGTGGAGGGGGAGATCAGGATGGCATCCGCCTACAAGCACCTGGTGGAAAAGGGGCACGTGGAGCGCTACAAGATCATCGACCGTTTTTCGGAGCTTATCTTCAAGGTGACGAGCGATCACGGCGCTCACGTTCCCTACTCGGTTCCCAAGTACCAGCCCACGCGCTATACCGTTGCCGCCCTGGGCAATGCCCTGATGGATCTGCTGCTGTGGTTCGGGGAGCTGATGGGGAAAGCGGAGAAGGAAAAGGGTGAAGGATAGTTGCGCATGGGTAATCCGGGGACTGCCCACGCGCACTGCCGGCTTCAGCGCACTCGACCTCAGAAAACCCGCTGCCCGGAGAAGTAGGCTGTCAGGTAGGCGATCAGGTTTTCCAGCTCTCCGCTAGTGAGGGTCACGGTGTGATGGGTCTGCTTCAGCCGTTCCGCCACTTGGTCCGTCTTGCGGTAGAGAGAGGGGGTGACGGCCGAATCGGACTGCACCAGGGTGTGGCAGCGGGCGCACCTCGCTTCATAGACGCTCTTTCCTTCCCGGGTGGGAAACGTCACCGAAACGGGCACCACCGTCAGTCCTTTCAGCCGATCGTTCTTGTAGATATCGGAATAGAGGCTCGCAGACGCGACGGAGAAATCCCCGGCGGCGGTGGAAAGCAGGGCCTCGCTTGAGACGATGAGGCGCACTTTCATGAAGTCTCCGGTGGTGAAGCCTGCCAGGGACGACATGGTGATCTTCAGGGTGGTGTTGGCCGA
>JAAZOO010000193.1 GCA_012797715.1 Geobacteraceae bacterium
AGATAGCAATCCAGGCTAGTCTCACCGGCCACCTGGTCCTCTCCACCCTCCATACCAACGATTCCCCGACCGCGCTCACCCGCCTCATCGACATGGGTATCGAGCCGTTCCTGGTGGCCTCCTCCCTGTCCGCTGTCCTGGCGCAACGGCTGGTGCGGGTCATCTGCCCCGCCTGCCGCGAGGAGTATGTCCCGGACCGGGAGTATCCGGGGATTGCCCTTCCCCCCAAGCTCTACCGGGGCAGGGGGTGCGACGCCTGTTTCGGCCTCGGCACCATGGGCCGCACCGGCATCTACGAGCTCCTCCTCATCGATCCGGAAATCTGCTCCATGATCATCAGGCGCGTTCCGGCCGGAGAGATCAAGGAATACGCCGTAGCCAAGGGAATGAAGACCCTCCGGGAAGACGGCCTTGCAAAGGCGGCCGCCGGCATCACCACCATCGAAGAGGTCCTCCGGGTAACGCAGGAAGATTATGCCGACCTTTCGTTATGACGCATTCAAAAGCGACGGCTCACCGGTCTCCGGCGTCGTGGAGGCGGCAAGCCTGCAGGAGGCCCGGCTTTCTCTGAAAAAAGAGGGGCTCTTCCCCCGGGAGCTTGCCGAAAGCGCGACAGCCTCCCGGGGCGGGGTGCGGAAGTATTTCCGCAGGGGGGTCCCCCTGCCGGAGCTCTCCCTCATGACCCGCCGGCTGTCCACTCTCCTCGGTTCGTCCGTTCCGGTCTACGAGGCCATCTCGACCCTCTGTGAACAGGAGCAGCCGGGGGAGCTGAGGGACGTTCTGTCCAGGGTCCTAACACGGCTGAGCGAAGGGTCGAATCTGGCCCGCGCCCTGGCGGAAGAGCCGGCGGTGTTCAGCGAAAGCTACGTGAGCATGGTTGCGGCGGGAGAGGCGAGCGGCTCCCTGGAAACCATCCTGGATCGCCTCGCCGATTTCCTGGAGGACCAGGAGGCGGTCAGGAGCAGGGTCATGACCGCCCTGGCCTATCCCGCGCTCATGGTGGTGGTGGGAGGCGGCGTCATGCTGTTCCTCCTCGCCTTTGTCATTCCCAAGATCGTGGTCATTTTCGAACAGAACAAGGCGGCTCTCCCCTTCATCACGATCCTGCTCATCAAGACCAGCGCCCTGCTCCGCTCCGGGTGGTGGGCACTGCTCCTGGCGGCCGCCGGGCTCGTGTACGGCTACCGGAGGCTCGTCCGCCGGGAGGAATTCCGTCTCCGCCGCGATACCTGGCTCCTCAGGATGCCCCTGCTCGGACCGCTCTTGGGCAAGCTGATCCTATCCCGGTTCGCGAAGATTCTCGGCCTTCTCCTTTCCAGCGGCGTTCCGGTCATCCGCGCCCTGGAGATAACCGGTGATGTTGTGGTGAACCGGCGGTACCGCACGGCACTGGCCGGAGCGCGCGTCGAGCTTGCCGAGGGGGGGAGCCTCTCCGCCTCCCTCCGGGACGGGACGATCTTCCCGCCCCTTCTGGTCCACATGGTCGCGGTGGGGGAGCGCGGCGGGACCCTGGAGGCCATGCTGGCAAAGGCAGGCGCCGCATTCGAGAAGGAATTCGTCGCTGCCGTGTCGCGGGTCATGTCTCTTCTGGAGCCGTTGCTGGTCCTGGCAATGGGCCTTGTCGTCGGAACCATGGTCATTGCGGTGCTCCTGCCCATCTTCCAGTTGAACCAACTGATACGCTGACAAACCTTTCCGTACCGGCGGCGCCGCTCACCCGGAACTCCGGATCGATCCCGGCCGGACGCGATGCCGCCGAAAAGAAACAGGAGGTCTTTCATGGAAAAAACACTGAGAAATAACGCGGGGTTTACCCTGATAGAGATAATGGTCGTCATCGTTATCCTGGGTATGCTGGCGGTTCTGGTCGGCCCGAGAATCATCGGCCAGACCGATGACGCAAAGATTGCCGATGCCAAGGTGCAGATAAAGAACCTGGAGACGGCGCTGAAACTGTACAAGCTGGACAACGGTTCCTATCCCACCACGGAACAGGGTCTCCAGGCGCTGGTGGTGCAGCCCACGACCGGGGTGATCCCCAAGAACTACCGGGAGGGGGGGTACCTGGAAAACAAGGCCGTGCCCAAGGACCCGTGGGGAAATGACTACGTGTACCTCTGTCCCGGCGAGCACGGAGACTATGACCTGTCGTCCCTGGGCCCCGACGGCGTCCGCGGCGGTGAGGGGAAAAAGGCCGCTGATATCGAGAGCTGGAACCTCCGCTAGGAGGGAGGAAGGGAGCCGTTGTCCCCTATCGGCGTTTAGCCGTATGACAAGGAAGATGCGCCCGTCATGGAACAGAGGAACAGGAAAGGTCGGCCGGGCACACCCCGAATCGTAACCAGTGCGGGTTTCACCCTCATTGAACTGGCCGTGGTCATCGTCATCCTTTCCGTGGCCGCCCTCCTGGTCATGCCCCGCCTCCCCTTTGCCGGGGAGGGGGATCTGAAGACGTCTGCGCGCCAACTGGCGGGTATCCTTCGCTACGTGCAGGATCAGGCAATTGCCGGCAAACAATACTACCGACTGCGCTTCAATCTCGCCGACGGCGCCATGAAGGTGACTCGGGTCCTGCCTGAGAAGGAAGAGGTGGAAGTAACCGACAGCGCCCTCACCGGCCTGACCCTGCGGGAAGGCGTCCACTGGGCGGACGTCACCACCTCCAGCCTCGGAAAGGTGTCGGAAGGCGAAGTGACGCTGGATTTCAGCCCCCTCGGCGCCCAAGATTTCCTGCTGTTCCACCTCACGTCGAAGGCGCGCGGCAGGTATTTCACCGTGGCCGTCTACCCCGGCAGCGGACGGGTGGAAGTGGCGGAAGGGTACACGGAGGGGGTCCTTTCCGAGACGGAACGGGAAAAGGACTTCTCCCTGGAAGAGAAGGAGAGCGCTCCGTGAAAGGGTTCACCCTGCTGGAGGTGATGGTGGCGCTGGCAATCATGGCCGGGGTTGTCCTGACCGTCATTTCTTCCGTAAACTACCATCTGGCGCTGGCGACCCGGGATCGGGAGGAGACGATCGCCCTCCTCTTGGCACGGTCCAAGGTAGAGGAACTGGAAATGCCCGACAGCCGCGATGCCGAGCGGAAAACGGAGGGGACGTTCGCTCCGGAATGGCCCGGCTACTCCTGGAAGACGGAGCGCGCTGCCACCTCTGTCCCGGGGTTCCGGCAACTGACCGTGACGGTGAGCTGGGGCGCCGAGAGGAGATCGGTTTCCCTTGAAAAATACCAAGCGCAGAAGCAGTAGACCGGGCGTCACGCCTCCGGGGATCGAGAGCGGTTTCACGCTCGTGGAACTGCTGATAGCCCTTGCCCTGCTGGTGGTGTTGAGCGCGGCGCTGTACGGAACCTTCTTTTCCGTGGTCCGGGGAGCTGATGCGGTGCGGGAGCGCACCGAGCCCCTTCGCGACGCCCGCGCTGTCCTGGACATGCTCCGCAGGGAGCTGTCGTCGGCCTGCTACAGCAAGGATACGGAGCGTTTCCGTTTTGTCGTGGAGGACCGGGACGTCTTCGGAAAGCCGGCGTCGGTCCTGGAATTCGCCGCATTTACCGTGCCCCGCCGGGGGAGCGTTCCTTCTTCCGACATCATGGAGGCCCGGTACGCGCCCGTGGAAAAGGAGGGGGGCCTTATTATCCTGTCCCGGAGGACACGAGACATTTTCCTGGATGCAATCCCTGTTTCCTACCCCCTTACCGGCCCCATCGACGGCTTTCTCGTGGAGTGCTACAACGGGGAGTCGTGGGTCCGGAGCTGGGATACGGCACTGAACGGGAAACTCCCCGCGGCAATCCGGGTCACCGTACGCCTTGCCGGCGGCGAGAATCCCACGCCCCTTACCGCCGTCGTTGTCCCCCGGCTTGCTGGGTCATGAGAGGAGAGAAGGGCTTCGCCCTTGTCATTACCCTTATCGTGACCGCGCTCCTGGTGGCGGTGGCAAGTGACCTGATCCATGATGTCTTTATCGAGACGTCGCTGCGCCAGAGCTTCGCCGATGCCCAGCAGGCCAGCCTGGCAGCGGCGTCCGGCGCGGACGTGGCTGTTGCGCTGTTGAACAGGTCACTGGGCACCAGGGCGTACACCTCCCTTCAAGACCCGTGGGCGACGCCCCAGAAGCTTGATGACGAGCGAGGTTCGCTCACCGTTACCATCACCGAGGAGAACGGCAAGCTGGACCTGAATTCCATCGTCCAGTCCAACGGCACGGTGAATGAGGCGTACCTCGGCGTCTTCCAGCGCCTCCTGGAACGGATGGACCTTCCTCCGGACCTTGCGGACAAGCTTGTGGACTGGATTGACCCCGATGACGCCCCCCGCGCGCGGGGAGCGGAGACCGGGTACTATAAAACGTTGCCGACCCCGTACAATGCTGCCAACGCGCCCCTTTACACCTACGAGGAATTGCGGATGGCGGCGGGGTTCGACGAGGCGACCCTGACAAAGCTGTTTCCCTATGTCACGGTATACGGAGACTCGTCGGGGGGAATTTCTTCCAAGGTCAACATCAATACCGCCCCGGCGGAGCTTCTCGCCGTTCTCGATCCGCAGATGACCTCCGATCTGGCGGCGCGAATCGTCGAGTACCGGAAAACGGCCCCCCTCAAGAGTCCTTCGGAGGTGACCGGAATCCCGGGACTGGAGACCGTGGGGATTTCCCTGCAGGGGAGAATCGATGTCAAGGGCTCGGTCTTCCGCATCCAGTCCCGCGCCCAGGTGAAGGATACGGTGCGGATTGTGGAGACGGTGGTTCGAATCGGCGGCACGGAGCCGGTGATTCTATACTGGAGAGAACTGTAATGGATATCCTGATTATTGAGGCGGGGCGGCGCACCGTCGGCTTCGCGCGCTTTCAGAAACGGGGGGGCGCTCTCTTCTTCTCGGGGGCCGAGAGGCGCGCCCATGGGGGGCCGGAATCCTATTCCCAGTTCCTGAATGAACTGGCCTCCGGAACGAAGGGAGATGAGTCCATACTCCTCTCCCTTGACCCTGAGTGCCTGTATTTCCGTGAAGTGGATCTTCCCATACCGGATCGCCGCAAGCAGCGCGAGGTCCTTCCCCTGGAACTGAAGGGGGAAACGGCCCTTGAGACGGACGGGCTCATCTTCGACGCTCTCCCGGCCCGCGACGGGAGGGTGATGGCGGTGTGGGGCGTCGCGGCCGACCTGGAGGCGAAGATCCGGGAGCTGAAGGAGGCGGGGCTGGAACCCGGGATGGTCGGCTCCTCCCTCTTCTCCTGGGACATCCTGATTCCGCGGACCCTGTCGGAGGGCGCAATCGCTCTGTCGGACGGCCGCTCCCTTGCCGTGTATGCGGACGGAAAGCCGGTGCTGTTCCGATCCCTGGGAAACGGGAACGCTGCCGAAGAGATCGTCAGGACCCTCGCTCTCCTGGAGGCCGGCACGGGAGTGCGTGTGCAGCAGGTGTTTCTCCATGGTCCGGCTACGGGATCCTCCTTCGCCGTTCACGGGGAGGCGGACGGGGTTTCCTTTGCGCTCCTCCCGGTATCCGACGCTCTGGCCGCATCGTTTCCGGGGGAAAGCACCGCCCTGGAGTACGCGGGGGCGTGGGCGCTGGCAGCCGCCTCACTGCGGGGTGAGCCCCTCAATTTCCGGCACGGAAGACTGGCCTATACCGCGGCGAGGGACAGGCTGAAACGAAAGCTCCGGCTGACGGCGGTCCTGGCCGCACTGTTCCTCGTGCTCCTGGTGGCCGAGACAGGCTTGCGTTTCTATTTCGTCAAACGGGACCTGGATTCCGTCAACAGATCCATCAGTCAGATCTACCGGGAGGTTTTCCCCTCACGGAAAAAGGCGGTTGATGAGGTTTCGGAGCTCAAATCGGAGATTCGTCGACTTGGCGGCGGCATGTCCGGCCGGCCGACCCTGCCGGTGCTGAACGAAATCGCACTGGCCAAGGGTGAGGGGGTGAGTGCCGTGTATGAGGTGGAGATCGGGGAAGGGCAGGTCTCCCTCAAGGGGGATGCGCGATCCTTTCAGGCGGCGAACGACTTAAAGGCACGGCTTTCGTCCCTCTGCGGGACTTCGAGCCTGAGCGAGGTGAAGTCGCGGCCCGATGGAAGCGTCTCCTTCTCCTTCCGGGGTACGCTGCGGGAGGAGACGAAATGAGATACCTGGACCTTCTCAGGGAGCGCTACGAAAACATGGACCAGCGGACCCGCCTCGCATGGGGGGTGGGGATATCCCTCGTTCTTCTTTTTCTGATCCTCATGACGGCAGCCAATGAGCGCATTTCCGCGTTGGAGAAGAAAAGGAAGGGACGGGAGGCCGACCTGGTGGAGATGATGGCCCTCAAGCATCGCTACCTGGCGGCGAAGGCCGAATCCCAGCAGTTTGCCGGGCGCCTCGCCTCTGCAGGGGGGGATGATTCACCGGCAAAGGTGATTGAGGAAATAGGAATCAAGGGAAAATCGAGCCGGATAACCCCCCTGAAAAGTGAAGAGCGGGGGGGATTCATGGAAGACGCAGCCGAAGTGAAGATTGAGGGAGTCACCGCCAACGAAGCCGTGAATCTTCTGTACCGCCTGGAAAAGGGGGATCGTCCGGTCCTGGTGAAGAAGGCGAATCTCAAGACCCGCTTCGACGATCCGTCCCGTCTCGACCTCGTCCTCACCATCGCTCTCCTGAAAGCGTCGCCGCAGGGTCAACGGTGATACGTTTACCGCACCTTCGCACATGCTGCGCCTTCGGCGGGGCGGTTCTCCTGTTTCCCCTTCTGGTCATCCTGTTTGTGCCCGTGGGCGAGATCAAGGGGGTGATTGTGCGCGGCCTGGAACGGGAGGGCTACGTCTTGCGGGCGCAGGAAATGCGCAAGTCCTTCCCGTTCGGGCTGGCGGCGCGGAATGTGGTGATTTCCGACGAACGGGGTCCGCTCCTGAAACTGGATGAAGCCTCCGCGCGCATCAGGTTTTTGCCCCTTTTCCTCGGACGGCTTGCCGTTGACGTCCGGGCGAAGGTCCGGGAAGGGGAACTGCAGGCAGGGTACCAGCCGCGAAGGGGAGATTTTTCCATCCATGGCGCCGGTGTCCCTTTGGAGGATATCCCCTTTTTCCTGACGGCAACCGGCGCGAATGTCAAAGGGAGGCTTTCCGTGGACGGCTCATTCACGGGGAAGGGCGCGGCGATGCGGGGATCGCTGAAGCTTGACGTGAGGGGGGCTGAGGTGAGCTCCATCAAGGTCGGTGATATGCCGCTTCCCGACGCCTCCTATTCGTCCGTGCGGGGGATGGTGCGGGTCGCCGGCGGCACAGGAAGGCTGGAAAGCCTCACCTTCCAGGGTGACGGCATCTATTCCCGGCTGAGCGGCACGTTTCCGGTTTCCGGACCCCTGGCGAGCGCGCCCCTCGATCTCACCCTGGAACTCATGCCCAAGCCGGATTTCCTGGAACGGCAGAAATTCGTATTCCTGCTCCTGGCCAAGTACCAGGCAAGCCCCGGTTCCTACCGGATTCCCGTCACAGGCGTTCTTGCGAAACCCGTCATTCGCTAGCATCATCCCGGAAAGGAAAACGCCGGGAGGACCTTCGGTCTCCCGGCGTTTCTTCTTCGTTCTTCAGGATTTCCTCTCCAGAATCTTCTTTGCCTTGCCCGCGAATCGGCTCTGCGGGTACTCTTTTACGAGGCGCGCCATGGCCTCTCGGGCCTTCTCCTTTTCCCCCGTGCGCAGGTACGAGTCTCCGAGAAGGAACAGTGCCTCGTCGGTCACGGGCGTCGCCGGATACTTTTCCAGGGCATCGGAAAAACGGCCGATGGCGGCGCCGTACTTGTCGGTCCTGTAGTAGAACCTTCCCACGTAGATCTCGTGGGCGGCCTGCTTTGCCCTGCACTCCGCCAGCTTTTCACGCGCCTTTTTGGCCATTTCGGTGTTGGGGTACTCCTGGAGGAAGGACTCGAAAACGGTCACGGCATTGTTCAGGGGGGTCTGATCCACATCGATCTTTTCCACCTGGTTGAAGTTGCTCACGCCGAGCATGTACAGCGCATAGGGCGCATTGGGATTTTTCGGATGGAGTTTCCGGAAATTCTCGTATTCTGCCGCCGCCTCGATGTAGTTCTCGTCCTGGAAAAGGGCGTCGGCGATACGGAGCTCCGCCACCGTCTTGAGGAGGGGGGTGGTATTGCTTTCCTTAACCTTGCGCCAGGTTTCCGCGGCTTTTTCATACTTCTTCCTGGCGTAGAGCTTTTCCCCGCGCTGGTAGCTGGTTTCGGGCGGGACCTTGATCCCCTTGTCACTGGCGCAGGATGCGGAAAAGGCGAGGATACAGAGAGCGAACACGGCTCTGCGGTACATACGGGCTCCTTGGTCGGCATGGTGCGGAAAAAAGCGGATGTGCACTCTGTTAGTAGAGAAAAAGAAACGATTTGTCAACGTATAGTTCGTCGGACATCCGGCGTGGCTAGCGTCCGCTGCGCTTGCGCCTGTTCGGGTCCAGTTCTTTTTTGCGGAGCCGGATGGATGAGGGGGTTACCTCCACCAGCTCGTCTTCGTCGATAAATTCCAGGGCCTGCTCAAGGGTCAGGTTCCGGGGCGGCGTCAGCTTGATGGCGTCGTCGGACCCGGCCGCCCTGATGTTGGTCAGCTTCTTCCCCTTGCAGGGGTTGACGTCCAGGTCGTTGTCCTTGGCGTGCTGGCCGATAATCATCCCGCCGTATACCTCCACGCCCGGTCCGATGAACAGCACTCCGCGGGGCTGGAGGGCGTCCAGTGCGTAGGCGGTGGTTTCTCCCTGCTCCATGGCGATGAGTACCCCGTTTTTGCGGCCGGGTATGTCACCTTTGTAGGGCGCATATCCGTGGAAGGTATGGGTGACCACGCCGGTGCCGCGGGTTTCGGTGAGCAGTTCGCCGCGCAGTCCGATGATGCCCCGTGCGGGGATGATGAACTCAAGGCGGACAACATCGCCGAGCTGGTGCATGGCGACCATTTCCCCCTTTCGCGGTCCCATCTTTTCTATAACGGTTCCCTGGTACTCGCACGGCACATCTATTACCAGGTACTCCATCGGCTCCTGGCGTATCCCGTCGATTTCGCGCAGGATCACCTCCGGTTTGGAGACCGCCATCTCGAACCCCTCCCGCCGCATGTTCTCGATGAGTATCGACAGGTGCAGCTCTCCCCGTCCCGATACCAGAAAGGTGTCCGGATTGTCCGTGTCTTCGACCCGGAGGGAGACGTTGGTGCGGAGTTCCCTTTCCAGCCTCTCCCTGATTGTGCGCGACGTCACCATCTTTCCCTCCCGTCCGGCGAAGGGCGAGCTGTTGACGATGAAGTTCATGGCAATGGTGGGTTCGTCGATGGAGACGTAGGGAAGGGAGCGGGGGTCGTCCGCACTGGCAAGGGTCTCCCCGATCCCCACCTCGTCGAAACCGGCGATGGTAACGATATCTCCGGTGAACGCCTCGTCTATCTCGATCTGCCGCAGGCCTTCGTAGCCGAGAAGTTTCGAGATGCGCCCCTTGCGGATTTCGCCGCCGCGCCTGATGAGCGCTATGGTCTCTCCTGCCCCCACCCTGCCGTTGAAGATCTTGCCGGTGGCGATGCGGCCGATATAATCGTTATAGTCGATGTTCGTAACAAGCATCTGGAACGGGGCCGAGGGGTCCCCCTCGGGAGGGGACACATTGTTGATGACCGTCTGGAAAAGAGGTTCCATGGTGTCGGAGTCGTCCCCCATGTCCAGCTTTGCGTACCCCATCTTGGCGCTGGTATAGACGATGGCGAAGTCCAGTTGCTCGTCGCTCGCCTGAAGCTCGCA
>JAAZOO010000014.1 GCA_012797715.1 Geobacteraceae bacterium
AACGTCTCCTCACCTACAGCAAGCCCTACTGGTGGCGCAACGTCATCGCCATCCTGGCAACGCTCGGCGTAGCCGGTCTGGACGGCGCCATTGCCTACCTGGTGGAACCGGTGCTGAAGAAGATATTCACCGAAAAAGACACGGTGATTTTTCTTCTCCTTCCGTTGGGGATTGTCCTGTTGTTTCTGGTGCGGGGCATCTGCCGCTTCACGTACGAATAGTTTCTCGGAACGGCAGGCCAGCTCGCCATCCAAGCCATCCGCGACGACCTGTATCGCAAGAACATGACGCTGTCGCTGGGCTTCTTCCACCGCCACCGCTCCGGGGCGCTGATGTCTCGGGTCCTGAACGACGTGAACACCATGCAGGAGGGTGTGGCCAATGTCATTACCGGTGTCATGCGCGAAGGGGTAACTGCCCTTGCCCTGTTGGGGGTGGTCTTTTACCGCAACTGGCAACTGGCGATCCTGGCCTTTCTGGCCATCCCACTCACCGTCTACCCGGCGCGGACAATCGGCAAGCGGATCAAGCGTCTTTCCGGGAGGAGCCTGGAAAAGCTCGGCGACATCTCCAAGATACTCCAGGAGACCTTTTCCGGGATCAAGGTCATCAAGGCTTTCGGCCTGGAGCCGCGGGTCGTGGCGGAATTCAACGCCGTGAACCGGGAATTCTACGGCTTCGTGAGGAGAACCATCAAATACACCTCCCTCTCGTCGCCGGTTATGGAAGTCATAACATCCCTGGGGATCGCAGCGGTTATCTGGTTCGGCGGGACCCTGGTCATGCGCGGCGCCATGACGGCGCCGGAGTTCTTCTCCTTCATCGCGGCAATGGTCATGCTCTACACACCCGTGAGGAAACTCCTCTCTTCCTACAACGTGCTGCAGCGGTCCCTCGGCGCTGCGGAGAGGGTCTTCGAGATTCTGGACGAGGAACCGGAGATCCGCGACCTGCCCACAGCCGTCGCGCTGGACACGGCGCAGGGAGAGGTCCGCTTCGAGGGTGTCTCCTTTTCCTATCAGGATGAATATGTGGTACGCAACATCAATCTGGAGGCGCGAAAGGGGGAGGTCGTCGCCCTGGTGGGTCCTTCAGGCAGTGGGAAGACCACCCTGGTTTCCCTTATCACACGTTTCTATGACGTATCGGAGGGGAAGGTCCTGATTGACGGGATTGATGTCCGTTCCATACGGACGAGGGATCTCCTGCGGCAGATTTCCCTGGTGGACCAGGAGACGACCCTTTTCAACGACACCGTTGCCAACAATATCCGTTTCGGCAGACCCGATGCCACGGACGAGGAGGTGGAGGCCGTGGCACGGGCGGCCTTTGCCCACGATTTCATCATGGAGATGCCGCAGGGGTATGCCACCTGCATCGGTGATCGGGGCGTGCGCCTTTCCGGAGGGCAGAGGAAAAGGATCTGCATCGCCCGCGCCATCCTCAAGGATTCGCCCATCCTTATCCTGGATGAGGCCACCAGCGCCCTGGACACGGAAAGCGAGCAGATGGTGCAGCAGGCCATCAACAACCTCATGGCCAACCGCACCACATTCGTCATCGCCCATCGCCTGTCCACCATTCTCCATGCCGATAGGATCGTTGTGCTGGAGAAGGGCGAGATTGTTGAACAGGGAACCCATCGGCAGCTTCTGGAAGCGGGCGGTCTCTATCGGAAACTGTATGAAATGCAGTTTGACGCCCAGCAGCGTCAGGGCTCCGGGGACCCATGCCCGGCACGGGAGTAACCTGCCGAGGGAAAACCCGCACCATCTTTTTCCCATGCCCGGCCATCGGTCTGCCTCTCCGCAGGAAGAGGGCCCGTGTGCTCCCCCTGCCTTCCCGATGAAGGGCTGGTTAGGGGGGAAGCGAGGGGGTCCGGCGGAAAGAATGCCGATGTGAAGCAAGCCGGATACTGAAATGAGCATGCTCTACCTCCTTTACGACATACTTTTAATCCTTGCCATTCCCCTTCTCGTTCCCTTCTACCTTCTCCGCTACCTTCGGAGGGGGAAGCTGCGCAAGGGTATGCTAGAGCGCCTGGGCTTCTTGCCGCGGGGAAAGGCCGCCTTTCTTGCCGGACGGGATACCATCTGGGTGCATGCGGTATCGGTCGGTGAGACCATGGCGGCCCGTCCCCTGGTGAAGGCCTTGAAATCCCGCTATCCGAATCACCTCATAGTCCTTTCCACGGTGACAGAGACCGGTCAGGGCATCGGAGAAGGGATACGGGACGTGGACCTCTGCATATACTTTCCTGTTGACGCGGGTCCCGTTGTCGGACGGATGCTGAAGATTGTTCATCCTTCCCTGATAGTGGTCGTGGAGACGGAGATATGGCCGAATTTCCTGCGCCATGCCCGTCTCTCCGGGATTCCGGTCATTCTCGCCAACGGGCGCATTTCCGACAGGTCATTTGCCGGATACCGGCGATTTTCCTGGATATTCCGTTCCGTGCTGCCGGATTTCTCGGCCCTGTGCATGCAGACGGATGAGGATGCGCGCCGTATTGTCGCCATTGGCGCTCCCGCTTCCCGCGTTTTTGTGGCAAAAAACCTCAAGTACGACCTTCCTGCCCGTATCCCCTCGGACGGGAAAAGATCGGAAGTGCGAAACAGCTACCGAATTCCCTCCCACCTGCCCATCATTACCGCGGGCAGCACTCACCAGGGAGAGGAAGAATCCCTGCTGACCGCGTACCAGGCCCTTCGTGCCGAGGGCCGGGACATTTTTCTCGTCCTGGCTCCCCGGCATCCGGAGCGTGCGGGGGAGGTCGCCGCCCTCCTGGAAGGCAGGGGGATATCCTCCGTGCGACGCTCGGCCCTTGCATCCGGTCGCGGGGATTTCCGCGGCGGTGAGGTGCTTCTGGTCGATTGCGTGGGCGAGTTGATGGACATCTATTCCTTCTCGGACATTGTGTTTGTCGGCGGTAGCCTGGTTCCGGTTGGCGGGCACAATCTTCTGGAGCCGGCATCCGTGGGGGTTCCGGTTCTGTTCGGCCCGCACATGAACAATTTCCGTGAAATCGCGTCCAAGATCCTTTCGAGCAAGGCGGGAATCCAGATATCCGAAGCTTCGCAGCTGCCGGCAGCACTCCGCGCTCTGCTGGACGATCCCGCCGCACGTGGGGAAATGGGCGCAAACGGCGCGCGCCTCCTGATGGAAAACAGGGGGGCAACGGAGCGGCACATGGAGATTATCGCACCCTATCTTCCGGAGAAGCCCCCATGCAGCGGCCTGAGAGGATGAAATTTCCCCGTATTCAGCCATGAAATCGTGCGAAAAATATATCCGGGAGGTGTGGGAGGGAAAGCGCTCCGGTCTGTTCGACGTGCTTCTCGTTTTTCTCCTTACCCCTTTATCCTCCCTCTATTCCCTCCTCATGAAAGTCCGGGAGTCCCTGTACCGGGGCGGGATACTTCGTTCGCACGCGCTCCCGAAACCGGTAATCTCGGTGGGAAACATCTCCGTGGGCGGCACGGGCAAGACGCCCATGACGATACTCCTGGCGCGCCTGCTCATGGCAAAGGGAAAGCGGGTCGCAGTCCTGTCCCGCGGATACGGGGGGAAGGGGGAAGGAGAGGTGCGCATCGTATCGGACGGCACCAACATCCTCCTCTCATCCGAGGAAGCGGGGGACGAGCCTTTCCTCATGGCCACGTCCGTTCCCGGCCTGATCGTGGTTACTGGCCCGGACCGCTATCGTGCGGGGCTGGAAGCCTGCCAGCGGTTCCAGCCGGATATCCTGCTCCTGGATGACGGTTTTCAGCACCTGCGGCTGCGTCGCGACCTGAACATCCTGCTCCTGGATCACCGGAGACCGTTCGGCAACGGTCGGACGCTTCCTGCCGGACTGCTGCGCGAGCCCCGTTCGGCCATGCAGCGCGCCGACCTGATCGTGTATACGCGATGCGGTACGGCGGAATCCCTCCCGCCCCGTGCCGGGGTTCCCCTGTGCCGTTCCTGGCATTGTCTGCGCGGGGTCGCTCCCCTCGGCGGCGGACCGGTTTCAGACTTTTCCATCCTTCAGGGAAGGAGAGGGGTTGCCTTTGCGGGCATTGCGGATCCCGAGTCCTTTTTCGACTCTCTGCGGGCGGAGGGTCTGGAACTGGCCGCAACCGTTCCGTTGCCCGATCACTGCCGGTACGACGGGGAAAGAATCGATTCTCTCCGCGGGATGCTCAGGCAAAGCGGCGGCGATTACCTCATTACCACGGAAAAGGATGCCGTAAAGCTTACGCACTTGGAGGAAACAGTCGGGGAGGCATATGCCGCAGTGCTTGAATTGAAGCTCGAAGACCCGCGGATCCTGGAGCGGGAGGTTGAGAAACTGCTTTAATGTTTGGGGCGAGTTGTGGCACTATAGGCGCTGTTGCGGCGCCTGAAACGGTTGCGGTTCACTGAACGTCATGGGAGCGGAATCAATGGAACTGGATAAAGAGTTGTTGGAAATCCTGGCATGCCCGGTCTGCAAGGGCCCACTCCGAAAGGATGAATCGAGCCTCGTCTGCACGTCATGTCGCCTGCGGTATCCCATCCGGGACGGAATTCCGGTGCTCCTGGCGGACGAGGCGGAGCAAACCGATAAAGAGTGATGAGTGAAGAGTAAAGAGAGAAAGCGGATTCTGGTACTTCGCTACCGCTTCATCGGCGATACCATCCTGACGGTTCCCTTTCTGCGGAATCTCCGGCGCGCTGAGCCGGATGCCCGGATTGTATGGGTCGTGGCGCCGGGGTCCTCCGATGTGGTGCGCGGCATCCCCTACGTGGACGACATGGTGTACTGGGACCCGGTCACCATCC
>JAAZOO010000194.1 GCA_012797715.1 Geobacteraceae bacterium
ACCCGAGATATAGGGAATGAGCTTATGGATGATACTGTCAAGATCCCGTTCGACTATCTCGCCGTTGCGGATGTCGTTGACGAGTATTTTGATGAGATCGACCGCTTCCAGGATAACGTCCATGATCTCGGCGGTGACCTGTATTTCGCCCTTGCGAAGCCGGTTGAGGACGTCCTCGGTCTTGTGGGTTATTTTCACGAGGAGCTCAAATCCGAGAAAGCTGGAAGCGCCCTTTACGGTGTGGATGGAGCGGAAAATGCTGTTCAGGAGCTCCATATCGTCGGGCGACTTCTCAAGCGTCACCAGGTCATCATCCATCTTTTCCAACAGTTCTGTCGTTTCGGTCAGAAAACCTTCCAACAGCTCCTGATCTTCACACAGTTGCGACATCTGAGGCTCCTTTTCCATTGTCTTCAAGTACTCGTCATCGTTTCACGGAAGGATTCCGTACCGCCCGGTCATGGTCCACTTGGGGGGGAGTTTCTATCCCTTTCCTCCCGAATCGCAACCTTTCCCGGCGGTTGATGACTGATACGGGAGATGCGGGCTATGCCCGGAGAGGACTACGCGGCCGCGTTGATCAGAGAGTCGCGTTCCGCTTTTGAGAAGACTCTCTCCAGATCCAGCAGGACCAGCAGGCGATCCGCACGGTTGATGACGCCGGACAGGTATTCCTGCTCCAGTCCACCGTTGACGACGGCGGGAGGCGGCTGTATCTCTGCGGAGGAAATGCGGATTACTTCCGACACCGCATCAACGATGAATCCCATCAGTTCTCCATCCACGTCCATTACGATAATGCGCGTCTGCTTGTCGTTCTCCACTTCCGGAAGGGAAAACTTCTTGCGCAGGGATATGATGGGTATGACCTTGCCCCGAAGGTTGATTACCCCCTCCACATAGTAAGGGGTGTTGGGGACGCGTGTCACATTGGACATGCGGATGATTTCCCGCACTTTCAGCACATATACGCCATACTCTTCACGATCCAGGTTGAAGCTTACCAACTGGATGAGTTCGGCCTTTGCCTCTTCCGTCTTGAAATTCGCCGCGGTAGCCATGGTATGAATTCTCCTGTGTATCTGAGGTAGAGTGACCCGTGTCCGGCAGAGTCTCCGCGCAGGCGCGTGCCGGAATAGACCCGGCTAGAACTGACTTTTAATTTCTATTCGGCATCTTCTCGGAAAAATTGAATAAAAAATTTCGCGATCGAAAAAGTTCTTGCAACCATGTTTTCAGCACCCCAAGAAAGCGGAGGGTACGTCTGTCTTCCTGGCCCCAAGACTCCTGTCCGGCGGATTTAAGCCGGAAACGACTGCGTGTGGGGTATCCCCGTTTGTCTGATAGGAAGAACAGGTTTCCGCCGAAGATGCCGGCGTAGGGTCGGCTGTGAACGGGAACGGCGATACGGATAGTTCCCGTTGCTTTCCGTGCCGAAGGGGAAGGGGCCGGGGAGGGGGAGGGAGCCCCTCACCCGGCGGAGGTGTGGGAGTGCCTGCTCGTGCCCTACTTGAACACGAGCATGGTGGCCGTCTGATTGATGTGGCCGATGTACTGTTCGCCGTAGGAACTGAAACCGACGGTCGGAACATCGGCGAAAAGTTTGCCGTACTCGTCCGTGAGCTGCTTCTGGTCAAGCTCGAGGGTTCTCAGGATACAGTTGATGTTGATGATGCCGGAAATGCCGCCCAGTTCTTTCTTGGCCTGCTCCAGGGCCTTCCGGGTGTCTTCTATGATATCGGTGGATTCCAGAATGGAGAGTTCCATCCCTTCGGTTACGCCGCAGTAGAAGATCATGTTGTCGCCCTTGATCCTCTGGGGGCTGCGAACGAACGGCGTGCCGTCGATCACGAGACCCACCGGGTTGTGCATGAAGCGGTTGGGAGCCTCTTCAACGGCAACGCCCAGTGCTTCGGCATAGGCGTGGGCCGCCGGTTTGTCATTGAATTCGATAACTTCACGTTTTTCCTCATTTGCCTTGGTGACCACGAGTTTCTTGCCCAGGTCGCAGAAGCTCTGGGTCTTTATGAACGTGAAGGGAACGCCGGGTTTCACGACTGCCAGAATGGCCGCATTGGTGTAGCTCTTTCCGTTGGCGTACACATAGGTTGCCTCGAATTTCAGGTCGTCGCCCGCGGAGCCGCCGATGAAGGTGACGTTGGTAAGGTCGCCGATTTTGTCGATCAGCTTTTCTTCCGCGCCGCTCAGTCCGTCCACGAAGATCAATCCTACATACTTGGAAGGATCCAGTTCGGACATGGGGGCCTTGAAGTATGATTCGAATCCTGCAAAGGCCTTTTTGACACTGTTTTCGTTCTTGGGGTTCTCCACTACTTCGATCTTGACGTCATTCACCGCCGTGCCGTCGAAGGCCATGGCAACGAGAGAGTTTTTCAGCATCTTTCCGGTCACAATCTCGCCGGAGGTCGTACAGCCGAAAACGGCTGCGCCGGGAAAGGCATCCTGAACCTTCTGGCTGATAATATTCGGTGCAAATCGAGAAGATGCGAAGAATACCAGCATTTTTGTGTCGAAGCCGCCCAATTGCGATTTCAGATCCTGGATTACGTCGTCGCTCGTGCCCTTCGTTGAATATGCCGTTTTGATATACATGCCTGTTCTCTCCTTTTCTACCGAGTGATTATTTACTTCAGATCTTTCATGACCGCTTCGAGTTTCGCGATGATTGCCGGGTCGTCATCGGATGTCGCGGTGTACTTTCCGGGATCAATCCCCTTCAGCATGAGCTTTGATTTGATGACGCCCACGAGCATGGGATTATCCTTCGCCCTCTGGTTGATAATTGCATCGATCATCTGTTTGATTTTTCCTGCCATGTCTGTGCACCTCCTTGAAATACGCGTTAATAACGATTCCTCTCCCCCCGCACGGTACGGGCGGCCGGAATTCCTCCCCTGGGCTATATGGAATGCCGGTAGCGGCTCACCATCTCCTGGAGTTCTTCGGACAGTTTCGCAAGATTGGAAGCTGCAGCGGCGGATTCCTGGGATACTTCCGCTGTAATTTTGACAACTTCGGTTATCTGCTGAATGTTTTTCGTTATCTCGGTGGTCGTGACGGTCTGTTCCTCGGTGGCGGTGGCTATCTGGTTCACCTGCATGCTGACCGCGTTAATCTGCTCCAGGATGTCTTCCAGGGCATGCCCCGATTTGGACGCCTCGTCCGTTCCCCGCTCCACCTCCTGTA
>JAAZOO010000195.1 GCA_012797715.1 Geobacteraceae bacterium
AAATGGGGTTTCGTCGATCGCTCGGGACGCCTTGTCATCCCCATGGACTTCGACGACGCGGACAATTTCTCCGACGGAATGGCGCGCGTGAAATGCGCCGGGCTGTGGGGCTTCATCGATACTGACGGAAGGAAAGCAATACCACCGCAGTATAGGGACTCGGACGATTTCCGGGAAGGTCTCGCGCCGGTGAAGTCGGGGAAAAAGTGGGGGTACGTCAACAAGCAGGGACTGATGGTGATCAAAGCGGCCTACGACGAGGCCCGTCCCTTCTCCGAAGGACTGGCGCAGGTGGAGTTGGACGGGAAGAAAGGGTATATCGACCGGAACGGCGTATTCGTGTGGGGTCCGGAATCGGAGTGAACCAGGGGACTGCGGTTGTCGCCGCCCTTTGTTCTTCTGGGGCGAACCAATCCGCCGTTTCCGGCACGCCGGAGGTGAAATCATGGGCAATCGCGATTGCCGGCGCATCGCCGTCATCGGCGCCACGGGGCAGGTGGGATGGGCGCTTTCCCGGGAGCTGAAGCGCCTCGGACACGAGGTGCTTGCCGTATCCCGGGGCCGCACCGCGAGCAACCTGTCCCGACTGGACGACCTGGAAGCCCTCGGTGTGCGGACGGTTTTCCAGGCGGACCTCACGGATGTGAACGGCCTGACCGCCCTTCTGGACGGCTGCGACACGGCGGTGGTGGCGCTTCGAGCCAATGCGCGACTGATTCGGGAACTGGAGCCTCCCATCCTGGAGGCGGCCCGGCGCGCACAGGTGCGCAGGTTCGTGCCTGACGAATTCGGAACCCACACCAAGGCCATCGAGTACGGAGTGGGAACCCTCTTCGACGCCAAGAAGGACATCCAGGAGCTGGTCTTCGCATCGGGACTGGAGTGGACACTCCTGTTCCCGGGCGGCATTTTCGACTACTTCCTTCCCAACCTGCGGCTGTTCGAGAGGATTACCACCTTCGGAAACCTGCAGTGCCCGTTTCCCACCCACTCCATCGACGATATCGGCGCCATCTGCGCCAGGGCCGTTGCCGATCCGCGCACGGCCAACAAGGCGGTCCAAATCTACGCGAATGTGGTAACCCAGCAGTATCTGGTGGATATGCTCGTGCGGATGTGGCCCCACTACCCGTTCACGTTCGAGCATGTATCCACCGAAAAGATACTGTACCTGAAGGAGCACGGGGATCCCGAACGTATCTCGGCAAAAGGGGGCGCGGAACCGGACCGGGAGCGGCACGGCATCAACTACGCCACCTATGTCCTCGGCAGACTCGCATGCCTGGACGATCCGGACACCCTCTGTGCGAACGACCTCTACCCCGACCATGTATACACGACGCCGGAAGAGGCCCTTGCGGATCCGAAGTTTGTCTTCGGCGAGCCCTGCCCCAGCTGAAGAAATCGGCATCGAGATGATTGGAGGATACCGGTGACTCTCCCGAACATGCCGCTCCCATGGAAATATTCCGCCCTGGTCCTGTTTTTTTGCTGCAGCCTCCTTTCCTTCGGGTGCGGGCAAAAGCAGCAGCAATCCGCCCCGGCACCGGAGGCCGCAACCGACCCGTTCCGCAGTTTCACGGATCTCCGTGTTCTGGAAAACGCTTTCCACACCCGCCAAAGCGGCCTCCAGGTCACGCAGCGGGGGGTCATCGTCAGGGTTCTGGCCGACGATGACGCAGGGAGCCGGCACCAGCGCTGCATCGTGGAACTGCCGTCACGCCTGCGTCTGCTGATTGCCCATAATATCCACATCGCCCCGCGGATCCCGGGTCTGGTGAAGGGAGAATTCCTTACCTTCCACGGTGAGTATGAGTGGAACAGAAAAGGCGGAGTCATCCATTGGACACATCACGATCCGGAGGGGCGCCATGAAGACGGATGGATCGTGTATAGAGGGAAAACATACCGGTAGCGGACACACCGGGGGGTGAGACATGCTTCGTGTTCTGCAATCCATTTTCGGATTCGGCGCCGCCACGGGCCGCTACCCCGAAGATGTCGTCAGGAAGGCCATCGAGCGGACCGTAGACGGGACGGACCCCTGGCTGCGCTCGGTTACAGGGTACCGGAAAATGCTGAGACCCGCCGTGATCCGCGCGATGGATCACGTGTCTTCCCTGGTGGATGCATTGCCGCCCCCCATCCTCGTGAACAGGGAGTCATTGCGCGAAAACCCGTTGGTGCGGGCCTTTTTCACCTCTCCTGCTGAAATGAGGGGAATTCTGGACACGGATTCGAGCCTGGCCAATTTCATGCGGGGAGCGGATGCCGGGGCATCGCTTGTCATCGCCCTTCTGTTGCTTGAAAAAAAGGAGACCAGGATTTTCGGTGTCGAAATGTCCGGAGAAAGGGTGGTGCGCGATGTGCCCCAGATTCTGGTCAGTTTCGAATCCCATCGGCTCATGGACCCCACGGGGGAGGAAGGGCAGACCCGTCTCCGTCTCAAGAAACGGGCGCTCGATTACCTGATCCGTGTCGCGCTGCAACGCATCTCCGCCGCCAAGTCGGAACGAAAAGACCTGGAACGGCGGAATGCTCTCCTTCGGGCCAAGCTCGACATGCTGCGCCGGGAGGGGTGGGGATTCAACGGCGACAGCCAGTCCCCGGAAGAAGACCGGACAGTCCTGGAAGGGAACCTCCGCCGAATCGAGGCGCGCCTTGCTGCCCTAGGAAGTGACGAGCGGGTCCTTTCCTCGTACCTGGACATGGTCATAGACGTGCTCGCCCGCCCCGAAGAGCATCTCCGCGGCGGAAAGGAAACCCTGGTAACGGACGCCATGGGCATCAGGCGCGAACAACCTTCGGACAACACCGCGGAAGTAACGTTCACGACCATATGCGATTCATCGGGACGCACCAGAGTCGCGCAACTCATCGCCATTCCCGCCGAAGAACTGCGCGCTCCCAAAGGCTGACCCGCCGTACCCCGGCGTCGAGCCATACTGCGGCACCCGGGTGCGTTGCAGTCCGCGCGGATCACGCCCCTCCAGGCAGTCACCCCTTTCGGATCCGGAACCCGGCCTTTTCCAGCCCTCTCAGGTCGATTCCGGCCGTTCCCCCTCTCTCTGTTTCCGTCTGTTTCTTCTGCCTCTTCTGTCCCTGAACGCCGACGGTTTGCGCCTCGCGGATGGAAAGGGATATCCTCTTCCTCTCCCGGTCAACGGCCAGCACCTTCACCGTCACCACCTGTCCCGCACTCACCGCTTCGTGCGGGTCCCTGACAAAACGGTCCGCCAGGTGACTCACGTGCACCAGCCCGTCCTGATGCACGCCGACATCGACGAAAGCGCCGAAGGCGGTCACATTGGTCACCACGCCCTGGAGCACCATCCCTTCCGTAAGGTCCGAAATTTCCCGCACGTCGTCCCGGAACGCGGCGACACGGAATTCTTTCCGGGGATCGCGGCCCGGCTTCTTCAGCTCTTCCAGGATGTCCCGCAGGGTGGGAAGACCGACGCTCTCGGTCACGTAGCGCGACAGGTGGATGCGCTCCGCCAGTGACGGGTTTTTCGCCAGCTCCGCCAGGGGAACGGAGAGGTCCGCGGCCATGGATTCCACCAACGCATAGCGCTCCGGATGGACAGCCGTTGCGTCCAGGGGGTGGATGCCGTCCCGGATGCGCAGGAAGCCGGCCGACTGTTCGAAGGCCTTGGAGCCGAAGCGGGGAACGGCCAGGAGCGCCGCACGCTCCGCAAAGGGTCCGTTTTCATCCCGATGGCGCACGATGGCCCTGGCCAGGGAGGGCCCGAGGCCCGAAACATAGGAGAGGAGCGCCCAGGATGCGGTATTCAAGTCCACACCCACGTAGTTGACACACGACTCCACCACGGCATCCAGGGTCTTCTTCAACAGTGTCTGGCTCACGTCGTGCTGATACTGGCCAACGCCGATGCTCTTGGGATCGATCTTCACCAGTTCCGCGAGAGGGTCCTGGAGGCGCCGGGCGATGGATATGGCGCCACGCACCGTCAGGTCCAGATCCGGGAATTCCTCCCGTGCAATCTCCGACGCGGAATAGACACTGGCCCCGGCCTCGTTCACCATCACGACCTGGGCCCCTTTTCCCGCTGCCGAAAGGACTTCCCGCACGAACTGCTCGGTCTCCCGTCCGCCGGTTCCGTTGCCCACGGCAACCATCCCGCAGTCATGGGCCTCCAGGAACCGCAGCAGGTCCCTGCGCGCCGCCTCGGCCTTTCCTTCGCCCGTATGGGGATAGATGACGGCATGCCCGAGAAAGCGCCCCGTCTCGTCCACCGCCGCCAGCTTGCAGCCGGTGCGGAGACCGGGGTCGATGCCGAGCACCCGTTTCCCTCCCGCCGGCGGCGCCAGAAGCAGGGCGCGCAGGTTGTCGGCAAAGACCCGTATTGCAGCTTCGTCTGCCTTCTGCTTTGCCTCCAGGCGCAATTCCACCTCGATGGAGGGCGCCATGAGACGTTTGTAGGCATCCTCCACCACCCCTTCGAGAAACGGGCCGAAGATACTGGCGCTACGGATATACCGTGTCTTCAGTCCGGAGAGGATATCTTCCACCGGCGCAACGATGGACAGGAACAGCACCTCTTCCTTCTCCCCCCTGCGCATGGCGAGCATGCGGTGAGAGGGAACGTCCTTGAGAGGTTCCTGAAAGTCGTAGTACATCTCGAACTTGGTAACCGCGTCCTTCTTGTCGCTTGCCACCCGTGACGCAAGTATCCCCTCCTCTCCGGTAAGGCGGCGGACATAGGCGCGCAGGTCAGCGTCCTCCGCGATGCGCTCCGCCAGGATGTGGCCGGCCCCTTCCAGCGCGGCCGCGGCATGGGGCACCTCCCGTTCCGGAGCGACAAAGGGGAGCGCCGCTTCCTCCGGGGTCCCGGCCGTCGCTTCCTGGGCCGCAATCAGGTCGGCAAGGGGCTCCAGCCCCCGCTCCCGCGCCACCGTCGCCTTGGTGCGGCGCTTTGGCTTATAGGGAAGGTAGAGGTCTTCCAATTCGGTCTTCAGGCGCGTCCCGGCAATTCTCGCTGTCAGTTCCGGGGTCAGCTTCCCCTGCTCCTCGATGGATTTCAGAACGGTGAGTTTCCTCTCCTCAAGTTCCGAGAAATAGGAGAATCGATCCTGGATATCACGTAACGCCACTTCATCCAGTTCTCCGGTACGTTCCTTGCGGTAGCGTGCGATGAAGGGGATGGTTGCGCCCTCCTGCAGCAGGGCAACGGTGTTTTCGATCTGGAAGGTCTTCCACCCGCTTTCCTCGGCGATCCAGCCGAGGATACGAGTGAGATGGGCATCGGAAAGGGACATCGGGTGAACCTCTTCAGGTGATGGATGGTGTCTGCGTTTTTGTCAAAGGGGGGTGGATACTACCACAGGATGGGATGATTGGAAAGGGGGAGCGGAGGGGGCAACCAACCGCGGCTGTCCCCTCCAAGGAAAACAGGAGCCGGAATGCTCAGAGGATCAGCTTCCCTTCCGTGAGAAGCACGTCCTTCGAACCGTCCTCACCCACCGCCGTAAGGGTGGGCCCGTAAAAGACGAAGTCCTCGTGGTACGGGGTGCTCACCGTGCCGCCGAAGCCGGAATTGTCGCCCAGGGCGATATGGATGGTGCCGAGGATCTTCTCCGCCTCCAGGATATTATCCGGCCGCGTGGCCCGATCATTCGTGCCGATGCCCAGTTCCGCGATGTTCCGGTTCAGACCGCTCCGCGAAAACCTGTCCTCCAGAACCTTCCGGTAGGGCTCGTCTCCCCGGATCTCCGCCACCCGTCCCTCCCGCACCACCAGCTCCAGGGGAGAAACGAGTCTGCGCATCGGTGCGAACTCCATGACCATCACCCCCTCGCTCGTCCCCTCGAGCGGAGCCAGATAGACCTCTCCGGCGGGGAGATTGCCGAAGCTTCCCGGCTCGGTCAGGATGCCGTCGTCACCCTCGGCCACCCTCCCCTTCGTTCCAAAGCGCATCCGGGTGCCGTTGCCGGTTTCCACGGTTATCTCCACGGCCCGCTGTATCCGTTCCGCAAGACGCTTCGTGCGCTCCGCGAGAAGCTGCCAGTCCACACGCAGGGATGAAAAGAACATCTCCGGGTCGAAATGGGGAAGGCTGGCAAAGCGCGTTCCGGTCAGATTGAGGAAGGAACGGAAGCGGGTGTGGCTCGTTGAGTTATTGGACATGGCAATCACCACATCCGCGGCAGCTTCCTTCCCGGACAGCACGATTTCCCGTGCCCG
>JAAZOO010000196.1 GCA_012797715.1 Geobacteraceae bacterium
GGCGTCGTCCAGGGGCGCGGCGATGGTAACGGTTTCCCCGGACCAGGGATGGGGAAAGGAGTACGCGGCGGCGTGGAGCAGCAGGCGGCCGCACCCCAGTCCGCTCCGGAACAGGCGGTTGTGGCGGCCGTCGCCGTAGGTGGTGTCGCCGATGATGGGGTGAAAGACGTGCTTCAGGTGGCGGCGGATCTGGTGCCGCCGCCCGGTGCGGGGAGTGACCTCCAGCAAAGAGTAGCGGGCCGTGGGGAAGGTCCCGACGGGAAACGGCAGTTCCGCCGCGGCCAAGCGCCGGAAGGCGGTAACCGCTTCCTTGGGGACGTCTCGGCCGCCCCCCCGTTCCTGGAAACGTTCCGGAATCTCCCGCAGCGGGTAGTCGATGACGGCTTCTTCGCCGGTGATGCCCCGCACGATTGCCAGGTAGGTCTTGCGGATCCGCCCCTCTTGGAAAGCGTCGGCGGCGCGGGCGGTCGTTTCCGGAGAAAGGGCGAACAGCAGCACGCCCGAGGTGGGGCGATCCAGACGGTGCACCGGATAGACACGGCAACCTGTCAGGGCCCGCGCCAGCTGCAGGGCGAATACCGTTTCATGCCGGTCCAGGTCGCTGCGGTGCACGAGCATGCCGGCGGGCTTGTTGACCGCCAGGAAATGGTCGTCCCGGTAAAGGATGGAAAGCTCGACGTTCATGATGAATGAAGGGTGGTCGTATGCAGCTGATATCTCCGCTCCGGACGGAAAACGGCGCCGGGATGAGCGGCATAGTAGCAAAGAACGCCTGTGTGCACAACCGGCGACAATGAGCCTCCGGAGATAAAATCCCTTTCCTGACGACCACTTGACAATTTCCGACCGGTCTGCTAGCTTTTGAGGCTCCCGAACTCGGAGGGGACCCTGAGCGGCCCCTATCACAGCAACAGAAAGGAACACCCATGGCGAAGAAACTCTTTATCCCAGGTCCGGTTCAGGTGCACCCCGAGATTCTCCAGGCAATGGCGACCCCCATGATCGGTCACCGCATGAAGGAGTATGCCGTCCTGCACGGCGCGGTAAAGGAGAAGCTCAAGAAGCTCCTCTTCACCGAGGACAAGGTCTTCCTCTCCACCTCCAGCGCATTCGGCGTCATGGAAGGGGCGGTGCGCAACCTGGTGGGAAAGCGGTGCGCCAACTTCTGCAACGGCGCCTTTTCCAATAAGTGGCACGACGTGACCAAGCGGTGCGGCAAGGAGGCCGACGCCTTCAAGGCCGAGTGGGGCAAGCCCATCACCCCGGAGATGGTGGACGGGGCCCTGGCCACCGGCAACTATGACGCGATAACCCTGGTCCACAACGAGACCTCCACCGGCGTCATGTCGCCGCTCCCGGAGATCGCCCAGGTGCTGAAGAAATACCCGGACGTCCTGTCCATCGTCGATACGGTCTCCTCCATGAGCGCCCTGAAAATCCCCGTGGAAGAACTGGGAATCGACTGCTGCCTGTTCGGTGTGCAGAAGGCCTTCGCCCTGCCGCCGGGGCTGGCCGTGTTCACCGCAAGCGCCAAGGCTCTGGACAGGGCGCGGACCATGGAGGGACGGGGCTACTACTTCGACTTCATTGAGTTCGAAAAGGCCGACGAAAAGGACAATACACCGTCCACCCCCTGCATCTCCCAGATCTTCGCCCTGGACAGGCAGCTGGACCGCATGTTCGCCGAGGGTCTGGAAAACCGCTGGGCGCGGCACCAGGCGCTGCAGGACCGGGTGGAGCGCTGGGTCGAGGAAAAGGGGTACGGCTTCTTCGCGGAAAAGCCCTACCGCTCCCGGGCGCTTACCTGCGCCGTCAATACTAAGGGCACGGACCTGGCGACCCTGAAGAAGCTCCTGGGCGAGCGCGGCTACGCCTTTGACGACGGCTACGGCAAGATCAAAGGGCAGACCTTCCGCATTGCGCACATGGGAGACACCCAGATGGCGGACCTGGAGGAATTCCTCGGTGTTATCGACGAGCTCCTCGCGGGGCTCTGAAGACAGGATACGTTTCCTGATACGGAAAGATGGGGCAGGGGCGGGGCAACCCGCCCCTCGCGTTTGCGGCGCGGATTCATTCATCATGAACCGTTGATTTCACAGGAAGTCGGATGGGAAAGGGTGTGCCGATGGTGCGGAATCTGGACGAGCACGGCATCGCAACTTCGGGGACGATCCACTGGAATGAATCGACCCCGCGGCTCTACGAGGCCGCCATCCTGAAGGGGGAGGGTTCCCTGGCCCAGGGGGGTCCCCTGGTGGTGACCACAGTTCCCCATACCGGACGGTCGCCCAACGACAAGTTCATCATCGACGAGCCGGGGTGCAGCGATGCAATCTGGTGGGGAGAGGTGAACCGCCCCCTGGCGCCGGAGCGCTTCACCGCCCTGCACCGGCGGATGCTGGAGTACGTTGCGGACAGGGACCTGTTCGTGCAGGACTGCTTCGTGGGGGCGGGGAGGCGCTGCCGTCTCCCCATCCGCGTCATCACGGAGAAGGCGTGGCACTCCCTGCTGGCCCGCTCCCTGTTCATCCGTCCCGATGAAGAGGAGCTGAGAAACCATCGTCCTGCCTTCACCGTGCTGTGCGTCCCCTCCTTCACGGCTGTCCCGGAGCGCGACGGGGTCCGCTCCGGGGTGTTCATCCTCGTGAATTTCGCGGAAAGGCTGATCCTCATCGGCGGCACCGGGTACGGCGGCGAGATTAAAAAATCCATTTTCACGGTCATGAATTTCCTCCTGCCCCGTGAGTGGAGGGCGCTCCCCATGCATTGTTCGGCAAACGTGGGTCCCGGCGGGGATACGGCGCTCTTTTTCGGACTTTCCGGAACCGGCAAGACTACCCTGTCGGCGGACCCGAAACGGTCCCTCATCGGGGACGACGAGCACGGGTGGGACGATGAGGGGGTCTTCAACTTGGAGGGGGGATGCTACGCCAAGGTCATCAACCTGTCGGAAGCCATGGAGCCGGAAATCTACGCCTGCACCCGCCGTTTCGGGACCATCATGGAGAACGTGGTTCTGGACCGCGAGACGCGTACCGTGGACCTGGACGACGCCTCCCTGACCGAGAACACCCGCGCCTTCTACCCCATTGACTTCATACCCGGTGCGGTCCCCTCCGGGACGGGCGGGCATCCTGAGAATCTGATCATGCTCACCTGCGACGCCTTCGGCGTGCTCCCCCCCATTTCCCGGCTGACGCCGGAGCAGGCCGTGTACCACTTCCTGTCCGGCTACACGGCGAAGCTCGCCGGCACCGAGGACGGCATGGGGAAGGAGCCGAAAGCGGTGTTTTCCCCCTGTTTCGGGGCTCCTTTTCTGCCGCTTCACCCCTCGGTCTATGCCCGGCTTCTCCGGGAGAAGATAACCCGTCACAGCGTCAGGTGCTGGCTGGTGAACACGGGATGGCTCGGCGGCGGGTACGGAGTGGGCACGCGTATCCCCATCCACCAGACGAGGGCGTTGATCACTGCCGCCCTTGACGGTCTGTTCGAGGCAATCCCGTTCGTTACCGAGCCGTTCTTCGGGCTTTCCATACCCACCGCATGCCCGGATATTCCGGAACGAATCTTTTCTCCCCGCGGACTGTGGGCCGACGGTGATCGCTATGACGAGGCCGCACTCTGTCCCCCCCCCGGGAGAGACAGGGGGCCTGACAGCCTGTTTTCCCCTGTAGCGGGGCAAGGAGAATCCCTTCATGGATAGGAAAGACAGACAAAAAAATGGTTCCGGTGAGGAACCGTACCGGAAAGAGCGGACCGTCTGGGAGCAAAAGGGGATATCCCGCCGCGACTTCCTTAAATTCTGCACGGCCATGTCCGCGGCCCTGGCTCTCCCCGCCGCCTTTGCCCCGAAGATTGCAAGGGCGCTGGACGATGTAAAACGCCCAGCCCTCGTCTGGCTGGAATTCCAGGACTGCGCCGGCGATACGGAGGCGCTGCTGCGCGCTTCCAGCCCGTCGGTTTCCGAGATCGTCCTGGATGTCCTTTCCCTCGATTACCATGAGACACTCATGGCAGCGGCGGGACGCCAGGCCGAGGAAAACCTGTGGAAAACGGTCCGGGAGCAGCGGGGGAAATATATCGCCGTGGTGGAGGGTTCCATACCCCTGAAGGACGGCGGCGTCTACTGCTGCGTGGGGGGGAGATCCGCCCTGGACATCGCGCGGGAGGTGTGCGGCAATGCCTTCGCCACCATCGCGGCCGGCACCTGCGCGGCCGGCGGCGGCATTCCCGAGGCCAAGCCGAACCCCACCGGCGCGGTGGGCGTGAAGGACGCGGTGCCGGCCGCCACGGTCATCAACCTCCCCGGTTGCCCGCTCAACCCGGACAACCTCACCGCCACCGTGGTCCATTACCTGACCTTCGGCAAGCTCCCGGACACGGACAGCCGGGGACGGCCCCTGTTTGCTTACGGCAAGCGGATCCACGACAACTGCGAA
>JAAZOO010000197.1 GCA_012797715.1 Geobacteraceae bacterium
AGCTACTTCCAGACCGGCCTGCGCAACCTCATCGACCGGGCCGTCCTTAGCTTCGCCGATCTCGACGTGGAACGATACTGCCGCCTGGTGGACGAGCTCCCCTTCGATTTCCAGCGCCGCCGCATGTCGGTGGTGGTGGACTACGAGGGGGACCATGTCCTGATCTGCAAGGGCGCGGTGGAGGAGATCTACGCCTGCTGCAGCCACTACCAGGTGGAGGACGAGGTCTACCCCCTGATCGATCTGCTGCGGGAGGACCTCTTCGAGGAGGTGGAGCGGCTCAACCGGGACGGCTTCCGGGTGCTGGGCATCGCCTACCGCGACTTCCCGCGCCACAAGACCTCCTTCACGGTCGCCGACGAGGAGGGGCTGGTGCTCCTGGGATACATCGCCTTCTTCGACCCCCCCAAGGACTCGGCCACCGAGGCCCTGCGGCTCCTCAGGGACGCCGGGGTCAAGGTCAAGGTCCTCACCGGCGACAACGGGCTGATCACGGGCAAGGTCTGCCGGGACGTGGGGCTCGAAGCCGAGGGGTACATCACCGGCGCGGAACTCTCGCGGCTGTCGCCGGAGGAATTCGCGGAAACCGTGAAGAAAAACGACATCTTCGTCAAGATCTCCCCCGCCCAGAAGGAGCGCATCGTGGCCGAGCTGCGGCGTGCGGGCCACGTGGTGGGGTTCATGGGGGACGGCATCAACGACGCGCCGGCCCTCAAGGCGGCCGACGTGGGGATCTCGGTGGATTCGGCTGTGGATGTGGCCAAGGAGGCGGCCGATATCGTGCTGCTGGAGAAGAGCCTCCTGGTCCTGGAGGAGGGGATCATCGAGGGGCGGCGGGTATTCGCCAACATCGTCAAGTACATCCGCATGGGCGCCAGCTCCAACTTCGGCAACATGTTCAGCGTGCTGGGGGCCAGCTACCTCCTCCCCTTCCTCCCCATGCAGCCGGTGCAGATCCTGACCAACAACCTGCTGTACGATTTCTCCCAGACCGGGATCCCGACCGACAGCGTGGATCGGGAGCTGATTGAAAAGCCGCTCACGTGGAACATCGGCAACATCAAGCGCTTCATGATCTTCATCGGGCCCATCAGCTCCATCTTCGACTATGCCACCTTCGGCCTGATGTGGTTCTTCTTCCACTGCGGCGCCTACCTGGATCCCGCGGCCGGGCCGGGACAAAAGGAGGCCCTGGCGAAACTGTTCCAGACCGGCTGGTTCGTGGAGTCGCTCCTGACCCAGACCCTGATTGTCCACATCATCAGGACCCGGCGCATCCCCTTCTTCGGGAGCCGCGCCTCCATTCCCATGACCCTGACCACGGTGGCCATCATGGCCGTAGGCGCCTGGCTCCCCTATTCTCCCTTCGCGGCCGGGCTGGGGATGGTGCCGCTGCCGCCGGTATTCTGGGGGTGGATGGCCCTGTTCCTCCTGTTGTACGCGTCTCTTACCCACGTCATAAAGACCTGGTTCTTCAACCATTACGGAGGTGACTGACCATGGATACCTTGCTGGATGCCCTTCAGGAAGGGAGATTGATCGAGCTGCCGGACAACGACAAGGGCGATGCCCTCCAGTTTCTGGCGCACATTCTGGAAGCGATCCCGTCGATTCCGACCGGCACCGACGTGGTGGGGCTTGTCATGACGCGCGAGGCTTCATTCAACACCGCGCTGGGAAAGGGATGGGCCTGCCCCCACGCCCGGGTCCCCTTCGAAGAGGACCTCATGTGCGTGGTGGGATGGAGCCCGACGGGGATCGACTACGGCGCGCCGGACGGCATGCCGGTTTCGATCATCGTCATGTACCTGGTGCCGTCGAACCAGAGGAACCACTACCTGCGGGAGGTCTCCATCCTGGCCAAGGCCCTCTCCTCCTACCCGGGAACGGAGAAGCTCCGCGCCGCCGCCCAGCTGAACGATGTCCGCGATTTCCTGCTGGACCTGATCAGCACCACCAAGGAGACCGTCGGCCCGGACACCCGGGCCCGGATGATCCAGCTCCAGGCCCGGGCCACCGTCCAGGAACTCCCCGCCCCCGATCTCTCGAACCTGATCGTGGAGCCGGTTACCCTGGTGGCGGGACCCGGACTGAAACCGGTCGTGCTGGCCCAGAACCTGGCCGTGGTCGACACCCTGGAAGCGGCTTCCGGGCTGATCGAGGACCTGGCGGCCGGAGGCGTCTGCCAGGCCGGCGGCTGGCGGGTTTTGAAGCGGGGCTCGGTTACCTATCAGAATGACCGGGTGGTCTACGACTGCCTGGCCATTCGGGGAACGAACGGCGCCGGCCGGCAGGCCACTTGAAGTGCCGCAGCCGGAAATCCACGGACTCGGGCAGGTTCGGCTCCGAATCCGTGAAGCAATTTTTCTGGAGGGAGCTATCGTGACCGCACGGGAATGCAGGGAAATGGTACGGGAGTGGCTTTCGGAGGGAACTTTCGATGAACGTCTCCCGGAGGTGTCCGCACTGAGAAGAGTACCCCAGCCAGAGGAGTACCACGGCGAAGGTGACGCTTTCATCCATACCATGCTGGCCATGGAGGCCGTCGACGACGACGCGGACCCGCGTGTTTTCTGGGGAGCGCTCCTGCACGATATCGGCAAGTCGGCCAAGACCGTTTTCGAGGGAGGACGATGGCGTTCCGTGGGACATGCCGAGGCCGGGGCGGAGATGGTACCGGCGGTCATGGAGCGTATCGGCCTTCCCGACCTGACATCGGACGTTGTCTGGCTGGTGAAGCACCATCTGTTCCACTTTTCCTGGAATCTGGG
>JAAZOO010000198.1 GCA_012797715.1 Geobacteraceae bacterium
AGTTCGTCCCGCAAACGCCGGTCTGGGAGAGGGGCGGATGATTTTGCCTCAACTTCCCGCACGGACTGCCGATATATATCAGCAGGCAGGAGACAGTACGGGAGGTGATTTCATGTCCTCGGCAGGGTACTCTCCCCGCGCCCGGTGGCGTGACTATGTGGCGGCGGCATACCTGAGGCGTATCACGGAGACTGGTCGCGATTTCGATCCCGGCAAGGGAGGCAGGATTTACCGGCGCTACGATTATACAGTCGAAGCCGTGGGGATTCTGGCGGAAGCGAGGCGACAGGCGAAAAAATAGTGACCATCCGGAACTCCGGATGTGATACAATCAGCCACGGGTAGGAAATGAATGAGTCAGGGTGCCGGATGCCGCCGCACCCGGTAGCGCTGCATGGGTAACGAAGCGCAAGAGAACGCTGAAGAAGAGAATCGGAGGTAGAATGTTTGACGAAACACGGCCATATCACTTCCCCCTTTCACGGGAAGCGAGCAACATCCCACGATTTGCGGTGATTATGCCTGGATTCGAGTCGGTTGCCGCGGGGAATGACGAGTACCTGCTCCTGACCCCCCAGGAGCATGAAACGGGCGATATACGCGAGTATTTTCAGCTTCCCAATGACCCCAGGACCGTCCGGGAACTGATGGAGGTGATCGGGTCCACTGTGGATGGTGGATGGGTACCGTTGGGCAGCTGGTTGCTGGAGTAGCCTGCCGCCATCCCATGGCACGTCTTCTTTTATGGCCTGGAAAAGCCGTTTCCGTCGCAGGGCCGCCGATGGAAACGGCTTTTGCCGTTTTCTCACCCCTACCGTATGGCGTGCCCGGCAGGCCGCCGGCTGACCTGCGCCGCGTTCTCCGCACTCGCTCATTCCTGTCCGTTGACTTTACAGAGTGCGGTTGCTAGAATGCCAAAATTTCATGACGAGCTTTCAGGATGATCCGGCAGCGGCATCGTCCCCGGGTGTATCCCCTGGATTCCATAAGGAAACGGTAATGATCCGCCTGGTTTCCCTCCTTATATATCCCTTTTTCCTCCTTTCGCTGATTGGATGCGTCGCTCAGGATGTCTACCGGAAAAAGAGCGATGAGGCGTCCGACCTTGCCAAAGTCCTTGCAGAGGCGCGGAAGAAAAATGCCGACCTCTCCCGGGAGAACGAGGAGATGAGGGCGAAGCTGGACCTGCTCGATCGTTCCGTTGCCCAGCTTGAGGCGGGGAAGAAGAGCCTTGAGGAGTTGCTGGCAAAGAAGCAGGACACGCCGGCTGTACGCATAGCCGAACAGGCGCGGGAGATTGAAAAGCTCAAGGGGGACCTGGCAAGCCTGCACCGTGAACGGGAAGGCAAGGTGCGGGATGTGAGCACCCTCTATGAAAGCCTGCTGGAAAGGATGAAGGATGAGGTTGCCCACGGGCGGGCGGCCATTGGCGAATTGCGGGGAACCGTGACGGTTTCCGTCCCGGAGGAGATACTTTTCCACGATGGTTCGGATGAGGTGAAACAGGTCGGAATTCCCGTGATCCGGAAGATTGCGGAGCTTCTCGCGAGTGTCCATGACAGAAACGTGCGGGTCGAGACGTTCTTTGTCGCCGGCGGCGAGGCGCGCTCCCCTGGAAACCGCCGTCTTCCCTGGGAGTCGGCCGCGTCTCGGGCTGTCACCGTAGCCGCTCTCCTTCGGGGACACGGAGTGGATCCGGCGGCCATCACCGCCCTCATCCGTGGAGGCTTTCCTTCCGGCGGAGGCACGGTTCCAGACGGCGATCCGCCAAAGGTGCGACGGGTGGAAATTACCCTCATCCCGAAGGAGTGACCATGGCCTCCGGTTTTCGGCGTCCCCTGTCTGCACCCCTTGTGAGAGTCACCCATCCGGGAGCTGTGCCGCGCGTGCAGCACCTCCTTCTGGAAGAAATTCATTCATGAAGAAGAACAAGGATACAAAGGAAAAAAAGAAGGGTTTCTCCAATGCGCCGTTCAAGGGGCTGAAGTCCTTTGCCGTGCAGGAGGGTCTCGTCTCCCCTGCTGCCCCCCGGAAGGCAGCCCCGGCTCCTCCCGTTCACAGGGAGGAGGACGACGATGCCGCCCTGTTTCTCCGTTACATGGAAGGGATTCCAAGGCTTGATGGTGCGAAACAGCAAAAGGCTCCACCGCCCAAGCCCCCGGAGACACCTGACACAGAACTGGACGAAGAAGAAAAGAAACTGTTCCTTTCATCCCTGACGGGGATGGACGTTTCATTCCGCGATGAATTTCCGGACGTCAAACCCCTTCGGCCTCTCCCCGTGAACCGTATGCGCCAGTTGAAGACGGGGGCGATTCGCATCGATCTGGAACTCGACCTCCACGGGTTGACCCGGGACGAGGCGCTGAAAAGCCTGGAAAGCTTCGTTTCCGGGGCGTACAATCGCGGCCAGAAGGCCATTCTGGTAATTACCGGCAAGGGCAACAATTCCCCCGCGGAACCGGTTCTCCAGGGGGCGGTTGCGTCCTGGCTGCGGGAAACGGGGAAAAAAATGGTCGCGGAATTCGCGCCGGCGCCGCTTCGCATGGGAGGAAACGGCGCTTTTGTGGTGTTTCTCAAGGAAAAGAAACGTTCGGAGACTGCAACCGGAACCGGAAATGGAAGCATGCGCTAACCTGAGAGAGGAGGCGGGGACATGATCAAGCTGGAGAGGTACCTTTCCATTAACGTCGTAGTATCCATACTGTTGATCCTGTGGGGGGTCGTGCTGCTCCTTGCCGGTTCCGCCCACGCAGCGGACACGGGCGGGAAGTCTCCCGTGACACGCTACTGGATGAGCATTTCCACGGAAAAGAGCAGCTTCCCCGGCATGCCTTCCGGCATGCCCGGCATGGGAGGCCTTTTCGGCCGCAGGGACTCCGGGAAAAAGCTGCTGCTCCAGGTGAATTCGCCGAAGGCGCCTCCGGCCGGGCCCGTGGCGACCCACGACATCCCCCCCGGCCAGAACATGGGGGATACCCTCCCTCTTGTGATCCCGGAACGGGAGCGTCACGAACCGGGCGAACCGGGCCAGCCGGCAAAGATGGAAAAGCCCAAGATGCGCATGCTTATATACTGGGGATGCGGCGAGACGATCCGCGCGGGACAGCCGAAGGTTCTGGATACGGACAGGATGAGCCTTGCGGACTTCGGCAAGGCCATGGGCGGCAGGA
>JAAZOO010000199.1 GCA_012797715.1 Geobacteraceae bacterium
GGCTGTTCGAAACCGGAGGGGCTCGGAGCCTCCACCAGGGATGTGAGAAAACGGAACGATTCTTCGCGCATACCTATAGTTCTCCTTGCGGCAAGGGCGGGTTCGCGGCCCGCCCTTGGGTTATTCTTCCTTTCTGTCCGTTACAGGGGGGTATTTCCCCGTACCCGGCCTGTTTCCTTCCTCAACCCGGAGCCGTCACAAAAGCTCTCCAAGGAGAGAGTTTCTGAATGCGCGGACAATCCTGACCGAGACAATCCTCCCCATCAGTGCGGGGTCCGCTGCGAAGTTGACGATGCGGTTGCCTCCGGTCCGGCCGAATATCTGCCCGGAACGCCTGCTCTCCCCTTCCACGAGCACCTCCTGGCAGGTCCCCACCAGGCTTTCGTTGCGCGCCAGGCTCAGGCGATCCTGACACTTCTGGAGGCGGCTCAGCCGCTCCTCCTTTTCCCGCCGAGTGAGTCCGTCCGGGTATTTGGCCGCCGCCGTCTCCCGCCGAGCGGAAAAGACGAAGGAGAACAGGTCCGCATACCCAACCTCCTCCATGAGGGAGAGTGTCTGGGAAAAATCATCTTCCGTCTCTCCCGGGAACCCCACAATCATGTCTCCCGTCACGGCGATATCCGGGCGGGCCTGCTTCAGTGCCGCAATCTTTTCCAGATACTCCCTGCGGGTGTAGCCGCGGTTCATCCGCTCCAGGATGCGGTCGCTCCCCGACTGGGCAGGAAGGTGAATGTGTCCGCACAGCTTTTCCAGATCGGAAAAGCAGTCGATGAGCGATGATGACATATCCTTGGGATGGGACGTGGTGAAGCGGATGCGCTCGATGCCGTCGATCTCCGCAACGCTGCGCAGAAGGCCGGCAAAATCGGGCTCGCCGGGGCTCTTCAGGCCGTAGGAGTTCACGTTCTGTCCCAACAGGGTCACTTCCCGGACGCCGGCTTCGGCCATCTCCCGGATATCCCGCAGAATCTCTGCGGAGCGGCGGCTCACCTCCCGCCCCCGCACATAGGGAACGATACAGTAGGAGCAGAAATTGTCGCACCCCTGCATCACGGTCACGAAGCGGGAGATGCCGCTCTGGGCGTCCCATCGTGGAAAAAGGTCGCGCCGCGTCTCCGAATCGAGGAAATCGTTGCGGGAAACGCGCTCGCCCCTCTCCGCGGCGCGCACCATCTCGGGCAGCAGGTGCAGGGAGTGCGTTCCGAAAACCAGATCCAGGTACGGAACCCGCTTGAAGAGGCGATCCCCCATCTGCTGGGCGATGCAGCCGCCCACGCCGAGGATCACCCGGCGGCCGCCCCGTTTCAGATCCTTGAGCCGTCCCAGTTCGCTGTAGACCTTCTGCTCGGCCTTGGCCCGGATGCAGCAGGTATTGAGGATAATCAGGTCGGCAGAAGACGGGCTGTCTGTGGGCTCGTACGCCAATTCCTTCAGGAGCGAGACCATCGTTTCGGAATCGTTGACGTTCATCTGGCAGCCGAATGTTTCTATATAGAGCTTTTTTGCGCTATTCACGGAAAGACCTTCAAGAACCATATTCCGGTGATACTACGAAATTTTTCCGTTTCGAGTCAACAGGTTTCACGATGGGAAGGATTCACGGAAGCGCACCCTCACCGAAATAAAACAGGGGTTTGCATGCCTCATGGGACTTCAATCAGAGGATTTGACGGGATAGGCGGCAAGTTACAGCGCATTCGTTCCACGTCACCCATACGCTGGTTGATTTTCAGCATGCCCGGGCGGAGGACAGCCGCAACGGGCTTCCCCCGGGCGCCCCCCATCATCTTCACCCTACGCACATGCCCGCTCAAGAAGATTCTTCAGGCTTTCCCTCTCCAAAACCGGATCGAATTTATATGATTCGCGCCGGCATCGTTCGGCCAAATCATCGTAGAATCCCGGATCCGTTTCAGCCCGCAGGAGGAGTTCGGCCAGACGCCGGGTGTCCCCCACGGGGAAGAGACCTGGATAGTCGGCACCCAGCAGCCCCCGCATGCACGCCATGTGGGTGGCGATAACGGGAACGCCGGAGACGACCGCCTCGGACACTACGTTGGCGCCCCCCTCGAACAGGGACGAGACGACCAGCAGCCGGCTCTTCAGGAGGATCTCGGCGGTACCCTTCGCGGACTTCTCACCGAGCCAGCGGAAACGGGGGTTCTCCGCCATTTCACGTTCCGCCTCTTCCCCAAGCGCATCCGACAGCGCCTTCCCCACCAGGGAAATCCGTATCTTCGATTCCCGGGGAAGCAGGCGGGCCGCGTGGGCGGCCCGCAGCGGATCCTTCACCTGGCGCAGATGGGCGATCACGCAGACATCGAAATGTTCCGTTTCCCTGACGGGATGTGCCCCAGGCGGAACAGACGACTGAAAGATAACCATCGTCTTTCCCCGAACATCCGGGGGCACATCATCAAGGGCCAAAGGGTGCAGCACGACCAGTTGGTCGGCATGGTGCAGAACGAATACGGCCGAGGGATCATCCTTCAGGTCCCGGTAGAGGTCCGTTCCGGTCAGACAGATGACGATGCGCGGAGCAGCCCCCGAATTCACGGCGTTCCGAATCGCCTCCCTGTTTTTGTAGGCGTTGAATGCCACAAGGAGGTCGCACGGTTCGCCGGCCGATTCCGGACCTGTCACGACACGGTGTCCCAGGTCTTCGAAAAACGAGCGCCAGCGCTCACTGGTTACGGCGTTGCCGTTGCGGACGTTGAACCGATTCGGGGAAAGCAAGCGGATAATCATGCCGGTAAAACCTCTGTTCATGGAGTTTCATGGCGGTGGCAACAGTTCGCTCCTGGCCGGTTCACGCCTTCGGAATGAGAGATCCTACGTTTTTTGCCCCATACGTTCAATGGGGGAATCCAGGGGACACTCTGTAACACGCTACCTGACCATGGAAAACCATATCCATGCCCTCCGCCAGACGGCCCTATCCCTGGCGGCAACCGATCCCGACGAACGATTATACGCGGCCCCGCAAGGCGTGTATACTTACCCCCATGAGGGGCGATCACGGTGTCGGAAAGGAGCAGTCCATGCACGAACCGGTTACGGTGGAAATCTTCATCATCGGCAATGAAATCCTCAACGGAGAGATCCAGGATACGAACAGCCATTGGCTGTGCAGGGAAATTACCGGCATGGGCGGGCTCGTGGTCCGGCAGACGGCGCTGCGCGACGATCTGGACGACATTGCGGCGGCGCTGCGCGCTGCGCTGGAGCGGGGGAGCAGGGTCATCATCACCTCGGGCGGCCTTGGTCCCACCGCCGACGATCTGACCCTGGCCGCGGTCGCCCGGAGCGTCGGCCGGGAACTTCGCCTCAATGAGCAGGCGCGCGACATGATCCGGGAGAGCTATGACGCGCTGTACGAAAAGGGAATTCTCGATCAGGGCGGCCTGACCCCGGCACGGGAGAAAATGGCCTGGCTCCCCGAAGGGACGATACCCCTCTACAACACCGTCGGCACGGCCCCTTGCTCGTTGCTGCACGCCGGCGACACCGCCGTCATCTGCCTGCCCGGAATACCCAAGGAGCTGCGGGGGATATTCAACAGCTCGCTGCAGCCGTTCCTGCAGGAAACCTTCCGCGGCGGTAGCGCCGTCATGCGGACCATGACCGTGTACTGCAACGACGAGTCCATACTGGAACCGGTTCTCAGCACCGTGGCACCCGCCCATCCCGGGGTGTACATCAAGCTCCTTGCGACCATGCCCGGAGAAACGCCGCAACTGGACATAACCCTCACCGCTGTGGGCGAGGACAGGACCTGGCTGGAAACGCTGATTGAAGCGGCGTTACGCGACCTTACGGAGGGGATTGCCTCCCTCGGATTCGTCTGCCGGGAAAAGAAACCCTCGAACTCTTAACTTCCTGTCCTGCGGAAACCAGCAACTTCACCCTTTGCCATCCTTCGCGAAACCATATCTGATGGTATCGCAAAATCGAATTATGCCGCTTCAGGCTTGAACGCACCAACTCGGCAGTTGGTCTTCCAGTGCCTGCCTGAGATAGCGCAACAGGGCACAGAGACGCTCTTTGACAGACCACATAATTGTACGTATGGCTGAACCATCTCCATGATTACCGGCATACCGGCATCTTTTCCGGATTCGGAACGCAGCTGACCGCAGGATGTTCAGGCCGGTTGCTTTCAAGGTTGCCGCGACCCTGACCTGCGTCATTCCCCTGACCCGGAGACGCTTGATGCCCGTCAACCGGTCCAAGTCGGACATGGTTCCTTCGATACCAGCCCGATGGCGATAGGTTTCCCGGAATGCCGCGGTCTTCTCCTTTACCCGTCGCCTGGCGAGCCGAAGGGCCTTAGCGTCGTAACTGATGGTTGCGCTCTGCTTGACCCGTTGTACCGGACAGTCGGATTGCCGATGGCACAAGTCACAGGTTGCCTTGTCGAAGTGAACGATCTTACCGCCACTCTTGCCGGTCTTGGTGCGTTGCGGAGCTTGACCCATGGGGCAGGAGAGCATCTCGTCGGATTCGGAGTAAAGGAAGTCGGCGAGACTGATGGCGTGCGATTGCTCGCCCATGGCGGGGGAAACAACCTCTACCCCGAGCTTTCCGGCTTTTTCCACATTCTCATCCCCGCCGTACAGGGAATCGGCCTGAAGCTCCGTGGGAGAAAGTTCCCGAGCCTCCACCTCCTCAATAGCGGCAAGCAGGGCCTGGGCATCGCTTTCGTGGGCGGCTTTCACGGTAACGTGGGTAATCAGGTCCGGCAGGCTCTTGTCGGGGGAATAGGTCTCCATGGCCTGCATCTGATACCCCTTCCCCTTGTGGCCGCTATAGCCGGCATCGGGGTCCGAAGGGCTTTGAAGGGAACTGGACGGAACATCCTTGTTCGGCTTGATGGTGACCGTTGTCCCGTCAGCAGCGTTCTCAACCACGCACTGCTCAACGAGCAGGCGAACCAGAAGCTGATAGCTCGTCATGGCAACGACGGCCTCATGACCTTTGAACCGCTCGACCAGAAGAAAGCAGTCGGAGCCTACCTCCTGGAGCTTCAGGGATGATTCACTCGGCTTTACCGCGAACTGGCCGTCGTTTCTTTCGTCATACCGGACCGCTACCCCACCGAGGGATTGGTAGAGCTCGTTGTGGTGCCGTTTCAGGTTGACCAGGCAATCGCTTCGGTCCCAGATGCTCGAAGGGGTTGAACATGTCGTACTGTTTGTGGTCTTTGACGTGAATCACGAAAACTCCGGATAACCTGTTGATTTGATTGGGTTATCTTGCCACAAAACCAGTGCCGGGCACAGTAAAATCTGCAACTTTGATTAATTATTTCGGCATGTTAGCCCTGTGCCAGCTTTTGCGAGGCCATTAAAGTTGGTTTTCACAAACGGCGGTTCCGGAAAGCGCCGCGGCTAGGCGTCATCATTACCGATGTGCGCACCTCTCGGGATTGTAGATCCTTCCGCCGCCCGCACGGTATTCCCACAGCACGTCGGCCGCTTCTTCACGCAGCACGTTTTCCCGGACACTGATTCCCCGCCTTTCCAGCGATTCTTGCCATCGCGGCGGTTTTTCCCCTTCATCGAATCCGATGGACTCCGCATCTTCCCCGCGCGCTCCGCACACCAGCCCGCGCACCCCCGACCAGGCGATCGCCCCCAGGCACATGGCGCAGGGTTCGGTGCTCGTCACCAGTTCGCAGGGCGGCAGACCGGCTGCGCTCAGGTCGTGGCTGCCTGCCTTCAGCTGCGCCCGCATCAACGCGACTATTTCGGCATGGAGCAAGGAGCAGCGCCCGGCGATCACCAGATTCACTCCCGAGGCAAGCAGAGCTCCGTCGTCAATGCGGAAAATCGCCGCGGCGAAAGGTCCGCCTTCTTCGTCAATGGAACGGCGGGAAAGCTCGATGACAAAACGCATCCGTTGAAGGATGTCCGGGAAGTGACTTCCCGAGTGCGATTCATATGCCGCCAGCCAATGCGGCAGGCGCAGGGAAAAAAGTGATTTTTTCATGGAGAATCCCGTGTATAGTCCGTCTACTGACGGCTGGTTGGATCGACATTGTGCTGTGAGTTGTTTCCGCTTCCCTTTCCGGGGTGATGGACATGGGGACACTTTATACCATGTAAGGGTTGAGGAGGGCCAAAAATGCTGCTTTGTGCTTGAAATGAGTCGTCGGCAACAGTGCATTGGTTGTCCGCAACGTTGCAATCGTTGCATCGCATACTTCATCAACCTATGGTGCCGTCATCCTCCTTCTTATGCTGAAAGCATATATAGGGGGATACTGTTGCCAGAAGCGTAATGCTTGAAATATTCGACATGAAGAGATACACTCTGACCAACGAAAGCAGTTACGCACGCGATAGGTACTGGTCGGTGAAAATTACACAACTGACCGATAGTACTATGAATTGTCGTATTCAACGATTCGGCGGTTTGCGCAAAAAAATGTATGCAAAATCAGGCGTTCCAAATTGTGGCGAAAGCAATGATTATGTTTTTTCCGAAGAGGTGGGTCGATTTGCGGAAAGGAGATGATATAGTATCGAAATATGCTAGGAAAATTTATATAGGGGTTTTACCCGTGACCTGATTACGAAGGGATTACGACA
>JAAZOO010000200.1 GCA_012797715.1 Geobacteraceae bacterium
AGTCCCATGAGTCCGCTCAGCACTCCCGCTATAATTCCCAGTGCGATAAAAGCCGGTATCTGTTCCATGGAATCGCCTCGTTTCCCCTTGAATGACGTTCTCGCTGCCTTGCCGCCAGTATACTCAAATCCGGCAATTTGAAAAGCAGGAAACCGGCAGCGCCCAAGGATTCCCTTTGATGATGAACCAGATACGCGGCATGCTCTTCGATCCGTCTTTCCGCTCCTGGGACATTGTGGATGAGGGTTTTTTCTGGTACCGTGTAGCAGGGTTTCCCTGCCGCGCTGGAGACGGGAAGGCTTTGCCCGTAAAGGAGGAGGAGACATGAGACGACGGTTCCGCATGGTGCGGGTTCACTTGATGGTTGTGGCGTTCCTTTGGCTGCTGGCCGGGATACCGGCGGCACTCTTCGCGGGAGAACGCTCCACGGGACGGACGGTGTACGTTCCCGTCTATTCCCATGTCTACACCGGAAACCGCGCGCTTCCGGTGAACCTGGCGACCACCCTCAGCATCCGCAACACCGATCCGGCCGTTTCCATAACGGTCACCGCCGCCGATTACTACGGGTCCGACGGAAAACTCCTTAGGCGCATGCTTGCAAAACCGGTTGCCCTGGGACCGATGGCGTCCTCCAGCATTTTCATTCAGGAAAAGGATACCAGCGGGGGGTTCGGCGCCAGCTTTCTGGTCCGCTGGCATGCGGCGCGGACGGTCAGCTCGCCCATAATCGAATGTCTCATGATCGGGGCGTACTCGGGATTGGGCATCTCCTTCGTCAGCCCGGGCCAGGAAATCAGGTAGGAAGGGAGCGGTATGGAGCACGCGCTTCTTCAGGACATGGAAATCCTCTTCGGTCTTGCCGTGGCCACGGTGGTTCTGTTCAGGCGTCTCATGTTTCCGTCGATTATCGGATTTCTTGCGGCCGGCATCCTTGCCGGTCCCCATACCTTGGGTCTGATTCAGAATATCCACCAGGTCGAGCAGATGGCCGAGATAGGGGTGGTGCTGCTCCTGTTCACCATCGGCATCGAGTTTTCCCTGAAAGAGCTGATGCGGATCAAACATCTGGTTCTCCTGGGCGGCGGGCTGCAGGTGGGACTGACAATCCTGCTCACGGCGCTACTGGGGGTGGCGTTCCAGTTCTCCGTCCAGCAGTCAATCTTCTTCGGTTTCCTGGTGGCCCTTTCCAGCACCGCCATCCTCATGAAGCTGCTCATGGATGCAGGAGAGACAGACGCTCCCCACGGCAAGATATCCATGGGCATCCTGATATTTCAGGACCTTTGCGTCGTGCCGCTGATGCTGTTCGTGCCGTTTTTGTCCGGAGGCGGCGACGGCCTGACGGGAATCCTGACCGTTTGCGCCAAGGCAGCGGCGGTTGTCCTTGTGGCCCATTACGGGGCCCGCTTTTTGGTTCCCTGGATATTCGGGCAGGTGGTCAAGGTCAGGAGCCGTGAACTTTTCCTCCTGACGATCCTTTTCATCGGGTTCGGGACCGCTTGGATTACCGCACAGGTAGGCCTTTCCCTGGCGCTTGGCGCCTTTATCGCCGGTCTTGCCATCTCCGAGTCGGACTACAGTCACCAGGCGCTGGGCGATATCATGCCGTTCCGTGACGCCTTCATGTCGCTCTTCTTCATCTCCGTGGGCATGCTCCTCGACCCGGCGATTCTCCTGAAGCATCCGCTGCTTATCGCATCACTGGTGGTTGCCATCATCCTTATCAAGACCCTCGTTGCCACGGGGGCCGCCATGTCCCTGGGGATATCCATGAGGATTGCGCTGACAAGCGGACTCGCCATCTCCCAGATTGGGGAGTTCTCCTTTGTGCTGTGCCAGTCCGGGCTTACGGCAGGACTGCTTTCGCCGGATCTGTACCAGATCTTTCTTGCCGCTTCGGTGGCGACAATGGGGCTGACTCCTTTCTGTCTGAAATACTCCGCGCCCCTTGCCGAACGGGTTGTGGCGGTTCTCCCCCGCGTCCTGACCCGGGGGAGGGGGGTGCTGGCCCGGCGCGAACAGAGGATGACGCTCTCCGATCACGTCATCATTGTGGGATACGGCCTGAACGGGAGAAATCTCGCCCGGGTACTGAATCATTTCAAGATAGCTCATGTGGTCATCGAGACCAACCCCTTTACGGTCAAGACCGAACGGCGGAAGGGGACCCCTATCATTTTCGGCGACGGTTCGGGGAGCGAGATTCTGTCCCATGCCAATATCGATCGGGCCCGCATTATCGTTGTCGCCATCTCCGACGCCCCGTCGAGCCGCCGTATCGCGGCACAGGCGCGCCTGATGAATCCGGCGATTCACGTCATCGTCAGAACCCGCTATATTCTGGAAATGGAACCCCTCTACAAGCTGGGGGTGAACGAGGTGATACCGGAGGAGTTCGAGACCTCCATCGAGATACTGTCCCGCGTGCTGCGGAAATACCTCCTCACCCATGACGAGATAGAGCGCTGCGTTTCCCAGGTGCGGAGCGATTCCTACGAGATGTTCCGCACCATGAGCCGCAAGCACAGCCACGCAGTGGGAATCTCCGGTTTCCTCACCGGCGCGGAGCTGGGCACCTTCCGCGTGGGTCCCTCATCCCCCCTGGTGGGGACGAGCCTGCGGGAGGGCATTCTCCGGGAGCGTTCCGGCGCGACGCTCCTGATGATCAAGCGCGGCAACGAAGTCATCCCCAACCCGGACCCGGTCTGGGAGATTCGGGAGAATGACATCGTCCTCATTCTGGGAACGCCGGAACAGCTTGCCGCCGCGGCGGCGCTCTTCGAGCACGGGACGTGACATCGACGCTCCACGTCCGACGAAAAAAGGAGGAAAAGATGGAACTGAAAGCGGTACCGGTACCCTTTCCCGAAGGGTGCAATATCATTCTGGGGCAGACACATTTCATCAAGACCGCCGAGGACCTGTTCGAGATCATCGCCACCACGGTTCCCTGCGCCCGTTTCGGCGTAGCCTTCACCGAGGCGTCCGGTCCGTGCCTCATCAGGACGGAGGGGAATGACGAGGCGCTGGCTGCCCGGTGCGCAGCCATTCTTCAGGAGCTCGGCGCGGGACACGTGTTCTGCATCCTGCTGAAGGACGCATACCCCATCAATGTCCTGAATCAGATCAAGAACTGTCCCGAGGTGTGCAGGGTCTTCTGCGCTACGGCGAACCCCCTGGAAGTACTCGTTGCAGAAACCTCCCAGGGGAGGGGGATCGCGGGTGTGGTGGACGGATTCCCTCCCAAGGGGATAGAGGGGAGAGAGGACCGTGAGAAGCGGAAGGCCTTACTGCGCACGATAGGCTACAAGCTCTAGGGAAGGGGAGGATGGCGTCATGGTTCAGTATCTGCAGATCGCAAGCCGGGCACGCACCGAGCTCATCGACATTACCGCTCAGGTAGGGGAACTTGTTCGGAAATCCGGCGTTTCCAGCGGTGTCTGCCATCTCTTTTCCCTTCATTCGACAGGCGCGATCACCATCAACGAGGGGGCGGACCCGGCGGTGCGCTCGGTTATCTCCCGTTTCCTCTCCTCCCTTGTTCCGGTCGACGGGCCCTTTTCCCACGGCGAGGGGAACTCCGACGCTCATGTCAAGACATCCCTGGTGGGCCCCTCCGAAACAGTGATCATCGAAGGGGGAAGGATTCTGCTGGGGACATGGCAGGCGATATTTTTCTGTGAATTTGACGGTCCGCGCACCAGGAAGGTTGCCGTTCGGATCTCCGCGGATGATTGAGGGGTGGAGTTCCGGAGCGTTGTATGGTAACAAGGGGAAAGCATGGAAACGCACGGCCGTCGTTATCTGCCCATCCGGCTGGTGTGCGGCCGGGAACCGCTAAGGAGGATGTATTCATGGTATTGTTGAGGACAGGCTTGCTGTTCCTTCTGCTGACCGGGGTGAGCATCGCCGGATGCTGCGGCCCGGGAGGGGGAGCCAAGGTTGAGAACAGGAGCATTACCACCACGAAATCTCTCGGCGAGCAGTTGATGGACCTGAAAAAGGCCTACGAAAGCGGCGCGATAACCGAGAGCGAGTACGGTGAGTTGAAAAAGAAGGCAATTGAACAAAATGGTCATGGAATCTAGGTCCACGGAGACCGTGACACTCCGGACGGTATCCTGTCCGGGCGCGCCCGGCGGCGTCGGAACGGCGACCGCCGCGGCTTTGCTTGTGCTGTGCCTTGTTCAAGGGGGTGTTTCGCACTGCCATGCCTCGCCGGCAACGATGAGGGGGCCTCATGGAATCCGTCCCCCCGCACGGGAGGTCTGGGAAGCGGAAACGTCCGTTCCGTCCCTTGTCTTCCAGGGGGCGATACGTGCGTTCCAGAAATATGTCTCGCCCACGGACGGCGATCGGTGCGGCTTCTCTCCCACCTGCTCGGAGTTCGGGCGAGCCGCGGTTGCCGGCAGGGGGCCCGTTGTGGGCATCCTCGTTACGGCGGATAGGCTCATGCGCTGTACGTTTTTCAAAGGGCCGGGTCCGGACTACCTGACGCTCCCCGATGGAAAGCTGTTCGATCCGGTGGAGAACAACCTTCTCTCTTTTCCATGAGATACGTTCTGATTTTCCCACTCGTGTCGTTCGTGCTCCTTTTCCCCCTCCTTTCCCTTTCCCATGGTGAGGGGACGGGAATCTTCATTACGGAGGAGGTCCAACTGGGGTTGGGGGATGCCTTTCTGGAAGAGGGGGAATACTACCGCGCCGTCACCGAGTACAAGAAATTCCGAATCCTTTTCCCCTCTTCCGCGAGAGGGGACTATGCCCTCTTCCGGACCGGCATCGCCTTCTACCTGGGCGCCGAGTATGCGGACGCCGTGCATTCCTTCTCCGCGCTGCGGGAAAGCCGCAAGGACAGCGCCTACGCCGACGCTTCCCTCTTCTTCGAGGGACTCAGCCGCTGGCAGAAGAGGGACTTGGCAGGGGCTGCGGAGTCCTTTGAAGCCCTTCTGCAGCGGGACCCCCCTTCTCCGTTTGCACCGCGGGCCCGTGCGGCACGGGCGCTCCTCGAGGTGGATCGGGGTGACGTGCCCGCTGCCCGCAGCGCATTGGATGCCTTCCTGGCCGCCTGTCCGGGGCATGCGGGCGAGGGGCGGGTGAGGGAGGCGCTTCCCCTGTTGCGGGAATACGAGAACCTTCCGGAAAAATCGGAGCTGCTGGCAGGGATCCTGTCCGCTATCCTGCCGGGAAGCGGCTATGTCTACGCCGGGAGATACGGTGACGGGCTTACGGCGTTTCTGCTGAACGGGCTGTTTATCGCGGGGGCGGTAACCGCCGTTCATAACGAGTGGTATCCTGCAGCCGGCCTGGCCGGAGGGGTCGGCCTGCCGTTCTACCTGGGGAATATCTACGGCTCCGCGAATGCCGCCAAACGGTGGAACAACCGTGTCCGGAGGGAAGTTCGAGGCAGGATTGCCGCTTTGCTCGATCCCGTCATCGACTCCAGGGGAATAGCCGTCCCCTAATCCTGAAGCGTCCGTGCCGCGCCTACGGCCCTTCAGGACGAACGGTCCTGACAGAAAGGAGATGCGCAATGTATATCGTGATTCTGGCCGGAGGTTCGGGAACGCGCTTCTGGCCCCTCTCCCGCAGAAAGACCCCCAAACAGCTCATGTCGGTGGTGGGGGGAAAATCCATGCTGCAGAGGACCGTTGAACGGGTCCTTCCCCTCAATCCTGAACGGATACTGGTGGTCACCAATGTCCTCCAGGCCGAGGAAACGGAGCGCCAGCTCGCATTTGTAAAGGGAGATCTCGTCACCGTCGTGCCGGAACCCCTGGCGCGGAACACGGCGCCTGCCATCGGGCTCGCGGCGGCCCTTATTGAACGGGAGGACCCGGCGGCGGTCATGGTGGTGCTTCCGGCAGACCATCATATCCGTGATGAAGAGGAGTTCAGGAAAACAGTGCTCAGGGCCGAGGCCGAGGCCGCTGATCTGAAACTCGTTACCATCGGTATCGTTCCGACGCGACCGGAAACGGGATTCGGGTATATCGAGGCCGACATGGGGCGAGGCAGGGACGGGGTCTTCCCGGTTCGGCGTTTCGTGGAGAAGCCCGGCCTGGACAGGGCATGCGAATACCTGGAGTCGGGTGATTTCTTCTGGAACAGCGGCATGTTCGTGTGGCGCGCGGATGTGATCCTGGATCGCTTCAGAATGCACATGCCCGACCTGTACGCCGGGCTGTCCGTATTGCACGTGCCTCCGGACATGGATCGCCTTTCGTCATTGCGGGTGCAGGTTGCCGACCTGTACGGGCGCATCGACGCGGAGTCCGTCGACTACGGCGTGATGGAGAAGGCGGAAGGGGTGGTGGTGATTCCCTCCTCGTTCGGCTGGAGCGATGTGGGGAGTTGGAGTGCGCTTCCCGAGGTTGTCGAGCCCGATGGGGACGGGAACGTATTCCTCAATCCGGAACGGGTGCTGTGCCTGGATTCCCGCGGCAGTCTCGTGCGGGCCGGTGAGAGACTGATAGCCCTTGTGGGTGTGCGGGACCTGATTGTGGTGGATACCGGAGACGCACTTCTCATCTGCCCGAAAGACCGTGCCCAGGATGTAAAGAGGGTAACGGAGGCCCTGGAAGAAAGGGGTCTCGCGAACCTGCTGTGACGCTCGGTTCGCGCGTTTCCCCTACATGTACACCATGATGCGGAATGAGATGGTGCCGTCCAGGGACTTAAAGGGGATGGTCACCCCTTTGCACTGGATATTCATGCTGCTGTTTTCAGACGGTTCGGGCGGCTCGCTCACCGGGCGAATCTTTCCCGATACCACCAGCGGCAGTCCGAGGGCGACGCTTCCATACTGCTCGTGGTACTTGCTTTTGAATACGCCTGCGATGTTGTTGGTCAGTTCCCCGATGGAGTCCCGGATTGCCTCTTCATCCGCATCCTCCATCATCAGCAGTTCCTTTGCCACCTGGCAGGCGGCTTTTTTGTCGGTTGCGTACATGATGTATCCGACCCGGTCTCCCGCCACACCGACGATACCGACCATATCCGATTCCACCGGCTCGATCTTCTTTTCAATCTTACCGGCGAGGATTTCCATGCCCATGTAACTCATGAAAGTATCCTGGGTTGCCGACATGATGGTGAACATGATCTCCTCAAATGTGATTCCGCTCACGTGTATTCCTCCTTGCCTTGGATAGTCGTTTCTTCTCTTATCGTTTCCGGGGAGCAAAAGTTTAGCGATCTGGCGCTTTTCTTTCCTCGGTCCCCCGAAGATTCGCGCCGTGGGTTGACAAACAGCCGCGTACCGTTTACCGTAAAAGCCCCTTTCGGGTCATACCCCAGTACAGGAGCATTCAATGAAAATAGCACTTCTCGGTCTTCCCCAATCGGGGAAAAAGACGCTTTTCACCCTTCTTACCGGGAGGGAGGTCCCGGAGCATGGAAACGAAGGGGAATCCCTCGAAGGGGTGGCACCTATCCGCGACCCCCGCGTTGACGTTCTTTCCGAAATAGCCAAACCGGACAAGACCCGATACGCCGAAAACAAGGTGGTGCTTTGCCCGGACGTGTCCGAGGGGACCGGCAGACGGGAATGGCTGGATGCTGCCAGGCGCTGCGACTTGCTCTGTCTGGTCGTGCGGGACTTTGCATCCGAGAGTGTCTACCATCCCAGCGGTTCCGTGGACGCGGACCGGGATCGGCGGACGCTGGAAACAGAACTGCTGCTGGCCGATCTGGAGCTGATCGAAAAGCGGCTGGAGCGTCTCGCCAAGGAAAAAAAGGGGGGGAAGACACCGGGGCAGGCAAAGGAGGAAGAGGTTCTTCTGAAGTGCCGGGAGGCGGTGGAGAATGAACGGGGGGTGAATAGCCTCAATCTCAACGAGGAGGATCTGGGCGCTATCCGCAGCCTGAACCTGGTAACCCTGATGCCGATACTCCTCATCCGCAACGTGGACGAGGATCGTGTCGGAAGCGCCGAAGGGAGGGGGGGAAATGTCTTCTTCATTTCCGCGCTCATTGAGAAAGAGATCATGGAGATGGACGATCCCGCTGAGCGGGACGAATACCTCAAGTCCCTCGGTCTGGAGTCTTCCGGGCTCGATAGACTGAATGCCGCCGCCTACGATGCTCTGGGGCTCATGTCTTTCTATACCATGGGAAAGGATGAGGTGCGCGCCTGGACCATCAGGAAAGGGACTCTCGCCCCGGCTGCCGGCGGCAAGATCCACAGCGACATCGAGCGGGGCTTTATCCGGGTCGAGGTCATCAAGTACGACGACCTGACGGCGGCCGGGAGCGAGGCGGCGGCCAAGGCGCAGGGCAAGGCGCATCTGAAGGGGAAGGACTATGTCATGGAAGACGGCGACATCTGCCACTTCAGGTTCAATGTGTAATACTTTGCACCCTCCCCCGGCCCCTCCCGTCGAAGGGAGGGGAGCTTGTTTGTTCCCTCTCCCCAGGTGGGAGAGGGTTGGGGAGAGGGGGAGCTCTTTCCAGTAAGGAATGCCATGGAAAAAACCGTCTACGTCATAGGCCACCGCAATCCGGACACCGATTCCATAGCTTCAGCCGTCGCGTACGCAGCCTTGAAACGG
>JAAZOO010000015.1 GCA_012797715.1 Geobacteraceae bacterium
AATACGTCCCTTGCTCTTCCGCTACCTGCAGGCCGTGCTGAATCTTTTCGATGACATACAAATGATATTGAATGTCTTCCAGGGAACAATCTTCGGGGAGCTTGCTCAGCAGCTCCCTGACTTCATCTTTGGCCGTATTCATATCCTTCTCCCTTGCAAAGCAGGAAACCAAGCGAAACTTCTTGAGCCACGCATGTCGCGAATGAACACAAATAAAACCTAATGAAAAAATGAAGGTCAGATATCAACTCTTGACACGTTCCCTGTCCCTATCGCTCAATTCCTTGCAACCAGAATTCGTTGGCCTCGAAAAAACTAAAAGGGTCGGGCTTGCCTTATTGACATTCTTCCTCACTTCACTGGCGGAATTCCCAAATCCCTGAAAATCTTGTTTGCGCGAAGGTCATCAATTTCCGAATGAGAGGGAGACCGCTGTATCCCTTCAGGGGACATACTTAAAAACTTAAACTGCCTTTATCTCTCGCCCGTTCGCTACGCTCACTAGAGGCCGCAGAGGGCGCGGAGAAAATCATGAAGCCAAAATCATTAATTTTTTGGGTTTAAAACCTCTGCGTTCTCTGCGTGCTCTGCGAGAGATCGGAGGAGATCTTGGGGGTCAGGCCTGCCTTATTGACTGATGTATCCTGATTACAGTGGACACTCTCGCTTGGTAAACTGCCAGGCAGGAGAGCGACAATGAAAAGACTGAAGAGGCCAAGAAAAACGGACATCCCGTTTAGAGGCTTATTGCGCTTTTTATATAATCAAAAACCGAAAAAAATCACAAATATATTTTTTCCCCTCCCCCTAGGGGCTGCCGCGCCTCACCGTTGACGCCTGTTGCTGCTCCTCAAAGAACGGCCTTCCTGCTTTTCTCAGTATACCCGGGCATTTTACCAGACGAAAGAGAACCGTGCTTCATCCAGGCAGTGCCGGACATACTACCGGCAGCGGCCCGGCACTATCCCATGCCGGATACCAGGGAACGTCTTTCCCGGGCGTGGATACCTTGGGGAGACGCACCTCTTCCGGCTCGGGGAGAATTGCCGGAGAGCGGGAACCGGCCATCCTTCTTACAGGGCGAGTATCCGCCCCTCCCCTTGCTGGAATCTCCGGATGACGCGGCACATGGGCCTGTAAGAGTTTTTTCGTTTTGACTCAGCCTGTGGGCCATGCTAGCGTAAGACACGGCACGACAGAGGGAAAGTGCGCCATGCCGCCACGTCAGCGCCCTGTTTCGATCATTCCCCATCCTCCGCCCACGGCCGAGGAATACCGGCGGCTTGCCCGGGAAACGGGGGAGGCGTCGGCCGGCACCTCAGGAATACTCAGGAAGGGATGACCATGGAATTCCGAATCTACTACGAGGATACCGACGCGGGTGGTGTCGTCTACCATGCCCGCTATCTCGCCTTTTTCGAGAGGGGAAGGTGCGAGTTCCTGCGAAGCAGGGGGCTCTCGGTGAGAGACCTGGCGGAGGCGGGGCACGTCTTTCCCGTTGTTCGCCTGGAAATTGACTACAAGGCCCCGGCGGTTCTGGACGACCTGGTGCGGGTGGAAACCGAGGTGCTGGAGGTGGGGAGGAGCTCGTTCACCATGGGCCAGCAGGTAGTGCGCGCCCTTGACGGCAGGCTCCTGGCGGCGGGAAAGGTCACCCTGGTCTGCGTGGGGCCGGGAATGAAGGCCAAGCGCCTGCCGGAAGAGGTACTGCGCGCACTGCAGGAGCAGGGTTCTCGGGAAGGAGCGGATTGACGCCGGTGCCTGTCGGCGGGTAGGGAGGAAGGGTGTGGACCTCGATCACAAGGCGTTGAAGGCGGCCTGCTTTGACGTTGCCAGAAAGACACTGGAAGACGCCAGGCCCACGGACGTGGAGAGGATCCGCAGGCTCGCGGATACCTTCTACCATTGTGCGCTGGAACATATGGGTCGCATCCGGAATCAGCAAAGGGAGCCGGACATCCTGGTGCGCGCCGTCGCCTACCTGGCGCGGACCCATGCCATCTCGCAGATGCACGACAGCACGGAGTGGTTTTTCTTCATGCTGAGGGCCCTGGTGGAAATTGCCTGTCCTGAAAAGGATCTGGAGGATGTTTCAATCGAATTTCTGGCAGACCTTGAGTCGGGGATCCGGCAGGCCAGGCAAAAAATCCGGCACCCCGACCCGCCCTAGCAGGCTGTTGAAAAACGTTACGAGGAAGGTCGGATGCAAGGCGCACGGAGCGCAGCACCCGAGACATATCACATAGATAGGCGAGGGTGCGAGCACCGCGCAACGCCGCAGACGGCCTCCGCAGTAGTTTTTCAACAGCCTGCTTGACGTCAATGATGGAAACGTCCCATTCTCCCCTTATGGGCGGGAGTCGGCGCCCGGTGGCACTCGAAGCAGTTTTCGTCTTCTCCCTTGCGGACAACCAGAGATGAGGCCGGTTTTTCCGTGGCAGGAAGATTGTATTTCTCGGTCTGGAAATAGGGCCTGCCTTTCTCATCGCTGAGAATCGGGGCCTGGTAGGCAACCTGCCAGTTGCTGCTGATGGGAACGGTATGGCACTGGTCGCAGCCGCCCGGAGGGGGTATCGCCCTCCATGCGCTGAGCATGGCGCAGCCGACCGCAAGGAGGAGCGCCGCGCCGCATCCGGAGAGAAGAAGTTTTTTCATGGAGAACACCCCGTTTCACATGGGAATCGTGCAGTGCTTGGGAAACCTTGAGAAAGGATACCACAAAGATCGGCAAATAAAAACCTGTCAGGGCTGCAGCGGAGAAAAGGCGGCTGTATGCGCATATCCAGACGTCGCAACGGGGCGGCTTCGCCTGCATGTCCCCTATCCGGGAGAACGATGGAGATGGAAACGAGAAGCAGGGAAGTTCTTTTCCACGGACTGGTGGTCGACGTGGAGCAGATGGAGGTGAAGATTGGCGAAAAGGGATGGCACACCTTCCAGATTATACGTCATCCGGGAGGGGTGGGCGTGCTCCCTCTCCACGACGACGGCACAGTGACGCTGATCCGCCAGCTGCGTCCCGCTGTGGAAGGCAAGCTCCTGGAGGTGCCGGCAGGAAGGCGTGACCCGGGAGAGGAACCCGCTGCGTGCGGGAGCCGTGAACTTACGGAAGAGACGGGCCTGATTGCACGGAACCTTGAACCGCTGGGGATCGTGCACCACTCCCCCGGAGTCTGTGACGAGGAGATCCACCTTTTCCTGGCAACCGGCCTCATCCAGTCGGACGCATCTCCGGAACACTACGAGGAGATCGAGACCGTCCGCATCCCTCTGGAGACGGCCCTGAGCATGGCTGCCGCCGGCCGGATTACCGACAGCAAGACATCGCTGGCCCTGTTTCGGGCCGCTTCCAGGCGTTCAACCCTTTCGTGACCCTTCCCGGAAACAGGGAAGGATTTATCGCTTCACGTTTTTTTCCCTATCTGATAGGATACTTCCGTCAGCGACTTCGTGAGGCAGGGGGTGGAGGGGAGTCTCCGGAAACCTCCCCCTTCCTGGAAAAGGCGATGTGAATGCATGAACTGTCCATTACACAGGGCGTTGTCGATATCTGCGAGAGCAACGCCGGGGGGCGGCGCGTAACCTCCGTGGTCCTCCAGATCGGCGCGCTGAGCGGAGTAATCCCGGAATCGGTGGAGTTTTGCTTCGATGCCTGCACCAGGGGCACCGCCCTGGAAGGCGCCAATCTCATCATTGAAAGAACCGAGGGGCGCGGAAGATGCGACGACTGCGGAGCCGCCTTTTCCCTGGGCGCCTATTACCAACCGTGTCCCGGCTGCGGCAGCTACCGGGTCGCCATCCTCTCCGGCGAGGAGTTACGCGTGAAAGAACTGGAGGTTGATTGAACCATGTGCACCACCTGCGGCTGCGGAACCGACGATCATCATCACGAGCATGGCCATGAGCACCACGACCATCACGACCATGAACATTCCCATGGACACCACGGGCATGCGCACACCACTGCCGATTCCCCAAAGACCATCCCGGTAGAGACGGATATCCTCGCCAAGAACAACCGGCTGGCCCGGGGCAACAGAAACCTCTTCTTTCGCAAGGGGATTTTCGTTCTCAACCTTGTCAGTTCTCCCGGCTCGGGCAAGACCACCATCCTGGAACAGACCCTTCTGA
>JAAZOO010000201.1 GCA_012797715.1 Geobacteraceae bacterium
CCTTCGTTCTCTCCGATTGCCGTCTTTGTGCTGCTCTACGCTCATTTCACTACAGCCGATACACTCACCCTTTTTGGTTCGGACAGTATCGGCTGTGGCCGCTCCATTTCGCTAAGAGCAGCAACGAAATACGACAGCTCGCTCTCTGCGGATACCTCCAACTGCCCGTTTTAGGCTCATTCCTGGTGAATTCTCTGCTCTCCCGGCCCCACTTTCCTCGCGTTTCCCCATACCGCGATGCCCGCTGGAGTAATGACGTCCAAACAACCTCGTCATGGACACAGGCGCTCCTTCCGGAACAGGCAGGACCCCCACACAAAAAAGCCCGGACGCGATCACTCTTCGCACTCCGGGCTTTCCGGTCCGTGCGCCATTTAGCGGCACGTCGGCAAAGGTCCGCGTTTCCTGTCCAGGCATTATCACGGAAACATATTACAACGGCATGCAGTATCGGTAACATCTCGGATACAGGCGCGGAACCGGAACATGTGCCCTCGCGGTTGCACCATGGAAGAAAAAAACCCTCCCGTGCCGGGAGGGTGAGACGAAGACAGGATATCTGGTGCAGACGGACATGACCGGCGTTTTCTTCACCGGGGCCTGGCGAACGCCTATCGCAGGGGCTCCCGCACGATCTCCAGGGCGGCGCTCCGACGGAGCTGACGTGCCAGATGCATCCCTTCCTCCCGCAGGCGCAGATCCCGGAGATAGCGGACCACCTGGGGGCGCGCCTCGGCGAAGGTGACTCTCCGCGGGGGCTTGCGGCCCGTGACCAGGACCAGGTGAAAGCCGTAGCGGTCCTCCAGAATATCGCTGACGACCATCGCAGGGAGCGAAAACACCGCCACCTCCAGTTGCGGCGTCAGGCTGCCCCGGGAGAACCAGCCCAGATCGCCCCCCTTTTCCGCGCTGGGGCACTCGGAAAACTCTTTCGCCAGGGCGGAGAACGGCTCGCCGCTCCTCAGACGCTGCCGGATCCCGGCCATGCGGAGGCGCGCCTCCTCCTTTTTCTCCCGCTGCCAGCGGGGTTCGATGCGCACCAGGATATGACTGATTCTGACCTTCTCCGGGATGCGGAATGTATCGGGATGCGTATCGTAGAAGCGCCGCACCTCCTCATCCGAAGGGTGCGCGCCGTTCCCCAGCCTCCGCTCCAGGAGGGCCGCCACCGCCATGCGGCGCTCCACTTCCCGGCGCACGGTTTCAGGGGAGATCTCCATCTCGTCCAATGCCTTTTCCAGAACCGCCGTGGACGGAACCGACTTCCCCAGCGCAGCCAGTTCCCGCATCACGTCCCCCTCGGGAACGGTTATTCCCTCGCGACGGCTCTCCTGCCAGAGGAGTTCCTGATCTATCAGGACATCCAGTGCCCGGCGGCGGATCTCCCACACACGGCGGGAATCCGGCGAAGCGGCCTCGCGACGGAGGAGGCGTTCCGCTTCCCGGTCCAGCTCCCCGGCCGTGATGGACGTTCCGTTCACCCGCGCAACAATCGGGGACGTGGGAGAATCGCCTGCCTCCCCACGGACAGGGTGCGTCACCGCGACCATCCCCATGAAAGCGGCGCATGCCATGGTTGCAGAAAAGACCCGCGAATATCTCATCGGAAAACCTTTGTGGTGGACCGGCCGTCGTCCCGGGCCACGGACACGACCAGGGACAACGGACAACGGATAACGGACAACGGGCAACGGCTAGAACTTCCCGTTCAGATCCAGCTGGAAGATGTCGATGGAATACTTCGGACCGGAGATCTCGTTGGTGCTGTACCAGCGGGGAGATATCCAGACATTTTTGGCAAGCCCGAAATCGGCGCCGATCATCCACCCCTTGGCGTTGGTCCCTCCCAGGTGGAAATCGGAATCCGTGAACGCGTCCATCACCGCATCGGATTCCAGGTATTTGTACATGAGCATGGCTTTCCAGTCGCCGAACTCCCTGATCACCGGATACCCCACGGTGACGCCGAAACGGTACCCCTCAATCTCCTTCTTGACATCGCTGCCGGTTCGCCTGTCCACATCCCTCTTGTTGAATCCGAGATTTCTCACGTAATCGGCTTCCAGCAGGATGTGCACCGGTTCCCAGTACCCCAGATCCAGGGACGCGGTGGCGTTCAGCTCGTGGAACGCCGAGGCATAGGCTGTCTTGATGTTTGTGGAGGGGTCGATGTCCATGAGGGTGTTCCCCTTCTGCTGGAATCCCGGAGCGCTCCAGTCCGTGGCGTTGGGAACGGCCGGGTCGTTCACCTCGCCCACCGTATTGGTAAAGTGGTAGTAGGCGAGCCCAATGCGGGCTTTCAGCTTGTCGGAACGGGTGTAGGAGACGCCCCCCTGCACGCCCAGCAGCCACTTGTCGTGGGCCGAGAATTCAACCTCCTGGATGGGAAACGCGCCGCCGTTCAGGAAAATGCCCCACGAGTCGGATACCTTCGGCTGATACTGCACGGCAATGCCGTCGAAATTGATATCCCGGTCCCATACCATATCGGTGCTGAACCAGGGGTTGGGGAAGCGTCCGCCCCACAGGACGAGGGATTCCAGCGGTTTCCACCGGAGATTGGCCTGATCCAGGGTAAAGGTCTTCTTGTTCAGGGAATCTCCCAGGGTCTGGTTGGTGGAGACCGGATTGGTGGTAGTGCCGGTGGCCAGCGCCACGGTGGCGTCCACGTCCTCCGCCACCTTGGCAAGGAATCCCAGGCGCGCCCGCACCCGCAGCATGGTGCGGTCGGTCTTGCTGTTCAGGATCGAGGATGGGTTGGAGGGCTGCACGAAATCGCCGTTGTTCTTGTCAAAGAACTGCCCTTCGTAGCGCAGCCGCATGTCTCCGTATACCTTGAAGCGGTTCAGCCACTCGGGGAGCTTGCTCAGCTTCGTCCCGATGTCCTTGATGTCCTTGCTCTTCTCCTCCATCTGGCTGGTGATGGCGCTCTTCACCTCCATGGAGATGCTTTCCGCGAACTGATCGGTTGGATGTTTCCGGCCGAACCGCTCAAAGGCCGCGGCCGATTCCGCTGGCGTCATGACGCGCTGGTAGGCGAGAAACTTCAGCTGGTCCCGCACATCGTCCACGGACAGCGTGGTTCTCCGGTAGGGAAGCTCCTCCGAACCGACGGGCTTCCGCTCCCGTTCCGGAACGGTTTCGCCGCTTTTCCTTCTGTGCAGGGCATCCGCGCGGGCGCTCAGTTCCCGGCCTTCCTCGCCGCTCACCACCCCCTGCTCGGTGATGGTTTCAATGACCGACACCACCTCTTCATGGGCGTAGGGGGCGTCTGCCAGGTGCCTGGGAACCGCCGGCGGAGGGGCGGAGGTATACTTCCTGCCGAAGCGCTGGTAGAGGAGACCCGCCTCCTCGCGGGAGAGAACCCGCTGGTGGGCCAGAAAGCGGAGGTGGTCGCGCACCTCCACGACCGGCATCTTCAGCCGCAGCGACTCCAGCTCCCCTGCGCCCAGCGCCCCTCGAACCGGGTTGTCGGCCGTGATTGCCGGGGGTACGCCGCGGCTCAGGGATTCGGCACGCGTGGTCACCTGCTCCAGCTCGGCCCTGGTGATGACCCCCTCCAGGGCGAGGCTTTTCGCGGCATCGAGCACGTGCTCGTAGACAAAGGGCGTGTGGGGCATCCACCGTTCCCCCGTCTGTCCCGGCAGGGGTCTTCCGCTTGCACCGGCCGGCTGCGGGGAGGTCCTGAATTTCTTTTCGAGTTCCCCCGCCTCCTTGCCGCTGATGACACCCTTGGCCTCCAGGAGCCGGAGCAGATCGGCCACAGGAGAGTCGGTTCCGGTCGAGGGCGCCTTGGCCGCGTATCCATAGGGGACAGCGCCGGCCAGCATGACAACGAGTGCGGCTCCGGCGGCTGCCGGGATGGACAATTTCATTGAAAAAACCTCCGAATGGGAATCTCTGTTTCTTCGTTCCGTCCTATCCTTGGGACGCGATGCGCAGGGTCATGCCGTGGGGCATCCCCTCGGGCGGCGGCTCGCTCACCCGCAGGGTGGGGAGCGCCGCGGCGACCGCCTTGTCTATCAGTTCGTTTCCGGAGGGAGTCACCACCCGGAATCCCACCACATCGCCCCGTGCGTTCAGCTTCAAGTGCACGGTCATCTGGTGCTTCCCCTTGGGAACGCCCCCCTCCTTGTCGAGCACCTGCTTCACCCGCTGCCACAGCTCCCGCTCCACCTTCTTGGTATACCAGCCATACTTCGCAAGGAGCGACATGCGTGACCCGCCCCCGCGGCCGCCGCCCAGGGTGATGTCGCGGCCGCCGCTCCCCTTGCCGCGGAGTCCGAAGGCGTCGGAGCCGGCGCCCCCCTCTCCTTCCACGCCCAGGTCTTCCCCTGCGGGTGGAGTGTCGTCGGGCTGGTCGTTGCTGGGGGTGTCCTGCGGCTGGGGAATGTTCTCCACCACCTCCTGCTTGGGTATCTCCTTGGGAGGCTCGGGCTCGGGCGGCTTCTGCTCCGGGGGAGGCGGAGGCTTGATGAGCTTCACCTCGTGGAAGCTCGCCTTGCGGGAGGTCCCCGGATCGCCGGACAGGAGGTAGATCACGAATCCGATGATGGCCAGGAAGACCAGGACGATGGCGGCGTTCACCAGCAGAGCGCTCTTGTCGGGCTTTTTCTTCTTTTTTGACGGCACGGCCATGGTGATTTCCGATATCCGTTGTCCGCAACCCGGCGCCGGTTACTTGACGAGCCTCTGGGTAACCAAACCCAACTGGGTAATCTCCAGTTTCTGGAGCACGTCGAGGACATCGATAATGTTCTTGTAGGTCACCTTCTCATCACCCCTCACCACCACCGGGAGGTTCGGGTCCGAGGCCTTGAACTGGCTGAGCCGGGATTCCAGCTCCGTGAGGGTCACCGGTATGCTGTCCAGGTAGATGGTCCCCTCGGCGGTGATGGTGATGGCCTTGGTGGAAGGCTTGATGGTGCTGGCCGCGGCGCTCGCCTTGGGAAGATTGACGGAAATGCCCTGCACCGATGCGGTGACCACGATCATGAACACCACGAGCAGGTTCCAGGCCAGGTCGAGCATGGGAACCACATTGATTTCCGCGACCTCTTCATGGTCGTCCGACATCGCTTTCATCTATCCCTCCCCGTGGAAGCCTTCCACACGCAGGTGGAATTCTTCGACAAAATGCCTCGTTTCGGCATTGAGATTCTTCATCTGCACCCCCAGGATGCTGTAGGCGAACAGGGAGGGGATGGCCACGAACAGGCCGAACAGGGTGCAGGCGAGGGCCGATGCCACACCCGGAGCGATGGCGGCCAGGTTGGCCTCACCCGCCGCGGCCAGGCCGGCGAAGGTATTCATGACCCCCCACACCGTGCCCAGCAGACCCCAGAACGGTCCCCCCGAGATGCTCAGGGTCAGCACGATCATCCAGGCGCTCAGCTTCTTGGTCTCTTCGGAACTGGCCCTTTCCATGGCGGCGCGGAAGATATTCACGGCGGAAGGGGGAAGGGCGACGTCCTCCTTGCCGGCGGCGTGCTTCTCCGCCCAGGCGAAGATCTGGTTGTATCCGGCGCGGTAGATGCGGAACAGGCTGGAATCATCCAGGTCATCCCGCTCGACGTCCAGGTCCAGCGGGTCGTGGAGGTCGTTGAAATCCTCCAGAAAGGCGGCGTTTGCCTTTTTCATGCGGCGCAGGATGCGATACTTGCTGATGAACACGAAGGTGGCCATGATGAGCATGGAAGTACAGAGGATGATCACCAGCCAGCCGTCGAAGGTGACGCTGGCGGCGATGATCTTCAGCATGCGCATCGTTTCCCCGCCTCCGCCCCCCTGGCCCGCCTCTTCCTCGGCAACGGCGGTGAGTTTCCCGTCCTGCCCCTGTCCGGCAAAAGCGGCGGCGATCCACGACGCCGGACGCACCGTCGCTGCCAGCTGCACCTCGTCCATGTCCCCCGTGAACGGGCTTCCGCCCGCCAGCGCGTCCCCCACGGACAACTCCGCGGCGGGCGAAGGAATGTCTCCTCCCAGGCTCGCCGAGACCGCTTCCGCTCCGTTCAGGTAGACGACCACCTTCTTGCCCGGTTCCGCGGTTACCGCCAGGTGGGTCCAGGCGCCCGGGGTCAGGGGAGAGCTCTTGCCCGTCACCGCGGTGCCGACCCGGGCATAGGCGGCGCCTCCCTCCAGGCCCACCACCAGCGACTGCGCGCCGTCGTCCCAGGAGAGGATGCGACCGCTCCCCGCGGAAGCGGGCTTGACCCAGGCGGAAAAGGTGAATCCCTTGGAGAGGGTGAGGGACGGGGAACGCTTGATCACCAGCCTCTGGCCGGCTGCGGCAAAGGTTGCGCCGCTGCCGATGATGGAGGGTGTCCCCAGTTTTCCGCCGAATTCGGCGCCGTGGTTGGCGTAGGCGGTCGCGTCCCGGGGCGGGCCGTCCTTTTCCGAGAAATGGAGAACCAGAGCCTGGGGGGTATCGTAGGTGCCTCCGGGATCCGATGCGGCGACGGCCGCGCTGTTCCCGTAGTAGAGCCACACGTGGTCCTGGGCCGATGCCCCGCTTATCTGGGGCGCCTTCACCCAGAACAGGGCAATCCCCTGTCCCCGGTCGAATTTTTCCAGGTGGAACTTGAGGGGCGTCTTGTCGTCGCTCCCCACGAAGCGGATGTCGGATCCGTCTTCCTTGGCGTTCTCGAAGGTGAAGTTTCCGGAATGGAGCCGCACCAGAACCGGTACCTGGGCCAGGTTGCCGGTGATATTCGCCCCCTTGGCGGTGGTATCGAAGGAAACTTTCTTGCGGTACTGCCATTTCTCGTCCCACCATGCGCCGGCATCCAGCGCGCCCAGTGTCAGGGACAGCAGCAGCGCCCCCCCCAGCATGGAGGTGAAACGTCTTCCAACACCCCAATCCATCATCGAAAACCCTCCCCTCGATCCGTCTGCGCCGTCACTGCGGCGCCCATGCCTGCGTGTTTCAATCCCGCGACTCTAAATCACCTTTGTTACAGCTTCACGTCAGCCGCATGGAAGTTCGGAAAAGAACCGGTGCGGCCGCCGGCACGGTGACAGGGCCGGTTCTTCACAGAAGCCGGTTCACTTCCCGGGCCCGCACCGAATAGGAGCCGGAGCGGCTTTTGCCGTCCTGACGGAACAGGATCACCGCGTCCCCGTCCCTGCCTATCCAGCGCCTGCTGCTCTTGTGGGGGTCCCGGAAATCCACGACCCGGCACCGGTACTCGTTCCTGCCGATCCGGCAGGTCTCCTCGCCCACCAGCCGGTAGTTCCGCGTCACGACCTGCAGGTATTCCGTGTCCAGCACCCGCAGGCTTGCCCTTCCGTCCGGGCCGAAACTCATGGTCGCCTCCGGGCATTCCATGGTGGTGTGGTCGTAGCTGGAACGGGGAAAGGAGAGCGTCTTCCGCTCGCCGTTCTTCACCACCGTGAAGCGGAACGTGTCCCCCGCAAGGCGCCCCTCCACCTGCACCTGCACGCCGTTCTCCTCTCCCGTGCGCGCGTATCCCACCAGGGAATCACCCAGGATCTCGGCCCGCTCGGTGGTGGAGGAGTGGTAACCGATCCAGAGAAACGAGGCGCTGACATCGGTGCGGTTCTCATAGTGGATGCGTTTTGCTCCTCCCTCCCCTCCGGCCGACTTCTGCACTGCCGTCACGCTCCCCACCGTCATGCCCCGGGAGGTCACGTCGTAGCGGGTCTCAGCCCCGGAGGCAGCCGCACGGAGGGGATGCGCGGCAACCAGCAAAAGCACCGCGAAAAATAGCAATGCACGCGAAGGAAAAGTACCAGCCATGAAACCTCCCTTTCATTTCACTTGCGCACGGGAAACCAAGAGTCTCAAATCCGATGCTTCCGGATGGACGCTAATGCACTCTCTACTCCTTCCTCTCCTCTTCCTCGTCGAAGCTTATCACCTTCACGTCCAGCCATCCGGACATGAGCTGACTCACCTTGTCGGCCACGCTGTCCGAGAGGCTCTTGGCCGCGCCCAGGGCGGTCTGCTCGATCATCTTGTTGTTCTCGGTAAGAGCGCTGCTGCCGGTCAGGGCGCCCAGGCTTACCGAGGCGTCGGAGGAGGCGGGCACGCCCACCGAACCCACGGAGAAGCTGATATTGCGGGCGTTCAGCACCTCGGTTGCGCCGAGCACCACCCTGCCCCCGGCGATTCCCGCCTCGCCGGCGTCGATGACGCCCTGGGGGGCGAACAGGTAGATATTGCCCGGCGCGGGAGTCGCAAGCGTACCACCGGGTGTTATATTGGGGTCATAGGTCACGGCCCGGATTCCGCTCCCGACGGCGGGCGGATCAAATTTGAATACATACTCTCTCGTAATCGGATCATACACGGCGGAAGGCGGCGAGGCACTGACAGCGGTCCTGGATCCCCTGCCCGCGTTGATATCGCCCTCGCTCCACACGGTGATGTCGCCGCCGAAAAAGGTCATGACTTTTGACTCGTTCACATTCAAGTCGTTTCCGGAATAGATATTGATGCCTCCTCCCTGGGAAGTGAATATGCCCGTCTTCCGCGAGTTCTGTTTCGCCTTTGTCTTGTCCAGCTCGATGGAGCTCTTTCCCACATCCACCGACCCTTTGGCCAGGACGTACACGTCGCTGCCCGGGGCGTTGGTGCTCACCTGCGAGGAAGTCATGGTAATCACCCCGGTGCCGTCTTCGGCGGATTCCGTCAGGAACGGGGTAATGACCTCTTCCCGCGCCTGCCGCACCCGATCCGCGGCCTTGCCGCTCTCTCCCTGGGCCAGCAGTTCGCTGTACTCATTCCCCGCCGCGCGCAACTCCTGGAAAAAGGCGCTGATATCTTCAGCTGCGAACGATTTGGTGTAGCCGGAGACCAGTATGAGATCCGCTCCTTCATCGGAAAGCAGGGAGTTGCGTGCATTACCGAAGGTCTGGGCTCCTTTCGAATTCCCGAGGTCTATGATGTTCCCCGCCTGCAGCACGAAATACCCGGGTCCGCCCAGCTCCACGCCGGAACTGTCGATGGCTCCG
>JAAZOO010000202.1 GCA_012797715.1 Geobacteraceae bacterium
CCTTGCTGCGCGCGCCGGTAAAGGCCCCCTGCTTGTAGCCGAACAGTTCGCTCTCGATGAGCGATTCCGGGATGGAGGCGCAGTTCAGCGCCACGAAGTGCTGTTTTGCGCGGTCGCTGGCGTTGTGGACGGCCCGTGCGAAGACCTCCTTCCCCGTCCCCGTTTCTCCGATGAGCAGGATGGAAATATCCTTGTTCATGACCCGTCTTGCGCAATTGACGTTCTGCGTCATGACCGGGTCGGCGCCGGCCAGGTACTCCAGTGTCATGACGGATAACGCCCCCTTCTCCGGAAACGACAAGGATTCCCCTGCGCCCGTGCCTCTCGGAATCGGTATTATCGTGGTCTCCGGCGCCCGGAACGTGGCGAAATACTGATGCCCGTTCCTGAAGCTGCGAAGGGGCAGGATCGTGGTCGTCTTGTGCACGGCATGGTGCATTACGTCATCAAAGGTCAAATCGAATACTTCCGAAATGGAACGCCCCACAGGACTGTATCCGTTCCGCAGGGACAACTCCCTCAGCGCGCTGGCGTTCCCTGCGGTCACGATCCCCATGGAGTCCACCGCAAGGAGGTTCTCGGTAACCACTTCCACGAAGGCCTGCATGACGTTGAAACGCACAATCCAGCTCTCCTTGAAAAGGCGGAGGAAGTAGGCATTCTCGATGAGGCGCGCGTAGGAATCCACTATCTGGAGGGCAAGCTGCTGCGATTGCTTATCCTGAGGGGGGCGGAGGAGGGAAACGTCCAGGGTGCCGAGCAGGGAGCCGTCCGGAAAAAAGATCGGGGTGGTGGAACAGCTCAGCCCGATATGGCGCGACCGGAAATGTTCGTCACGGTGGATGGTAATGGCCCGCCTTTCTGCGATGCAGGTCCCCATCCCGCAGGTCCCTTCGATGGATTCCGTCCATACGGAACCCAGGTAGAGACCGGCATCACGGTTCTCCCTCTCGTCCCGGGGATTGCCCAGGTATTCAATGGTCACGCCGTTGGCGTCGCCCAGCAGTATGACGTAGTTGGACCGTTCAACCGCTGCATACAGGTTCCGCATCCCCTCTTTCGCAATGAGCAGAAACTCTTCCAGAGGCTCCACATAGTCCTTCAATGCCCGGCCGGTCAGAATCCTCGGCTTGTTCGGCGTGGAAGGGTCGATATTGTACTGGGTGAGACAGCGCTCCCAGGAACCCCGTATCCGTGGCTCTTCCAGTCCGTTGTCTCCCCTCTCCGCACGCAGGTCTCTTCTGTCGTTGACCAGTTTCACGACATCATCCACGTGCTTGGAGAACTCTCTATTTCCCATGGCATCTCCTCCCCATACGGTAGACGTCTCGCAATCAGCGATTCAGTATACCACCACGGCAGAAACAATGTAGCACAATACGGCTGGGTGCGAACGATTCTACAGTGCAGAGACGCGGGGAACGGTGAGGGTAGGGACGGGAGGGTGAAAAAGTGAAATCATTTCGCAATGATCCTGGCCGCTTGTTCACCGATCTGCCGCTTCCTCAACGGTACGGCGTGCAAACGGAAGCCGGATCGGCATGGAGCGTGCCCCCATACAGATCCGGCAGCGCATGGACACCAACGGTCACACTGAACTATCCGAACAGGTCGTCTCCGCTCTTGAACTGGAGGCCGGGATGGTTGTCGAAGCGCACCACACCCACAACGGCCTTGTTCCCCACAGCCTTTTTCACCGCGGCCACGCCTTCAACGCCGAACCCCGCGCACAGCTCGAGTGCGGCGGTGCCCTGCTCAACGAGTTTCGTGCATTCGGCAACGGCTTCCGCGTAATTTTTCACTCCAACCACCGCCAGCTCCACAACCGGTGTGGAAACGACCGTCCGGTGCCGTGCCGGGTCCGCTTCAGGTGCGACAAATACGAACGCTGCTTTCAGTCCCATTTCCAAGCTCCTTTCTCCCTATTTGGGCGGATACACGGCTTGCGGCTCGGGCCATGTGAAGTCGGGAACCAGTTTGTAGATTTCCGCGATGACGCCGAGATCCTTGCGCGAATCCAGATAGGTGTAGGTCAGCCCTTGCCAGGTTCCGCCCTGGAGGATGGGACGGCCCTTGTCCTTATAGAATTGGACGGTTTTTTCGTAGTTTTCCGTACCGAACGCCACGTGATGCAGACCTTCCCCCTGTTCCTTGAGGAAGGTGGCATAGATGCTCTTGTCGTCCTTGGGCTCGATGATCTCCCACTGGACGCCCCCGATGTCCGCCAGTGCCAGGCGCATGGCGTACTCCACCGGCTTCCCTTCGATTATCATGTCGCTCACGGTATCGGGATTGAACTCGTAAATGGACCACGGGCCGATCCCGTAGTCATCGGCATACTTTTTCACGGTCTCGTCACAGTTCTTCACAACAACGGCTA
>JAAZOO010000203.1 GCA_012797715.1 Geobacteraceae bacterium
GGGTCCTCCTTGAGAGCCATCTCATAGAGATCCGCCGCAGTCTGGTACTCGCCCCGGTCACCTGCGTCCACACCCTTGAACAGGGATACGAGCGCGCTCCATTTGGTTGAACAGGGACGCATGAGCCGTGTCCTTTGCCCGGGCGTAACGTCAATCTTCACCACTTTCAATATTTCCAACAGCAGTTCCTTTTCCACGCGCAACAGTTCCTCCAGCTGTCCTTCCGATACCGGCCTGCCGAGAACATGATCGGCAGGGACTTCCAGGATGTCCGATTGCACCGTGAGTTTCTCCAGCGCGCCCAGTATGTCTCCTCCCACCAGCCATCGTGCCCCGAGAAGTCTGCCGACCCGGGGGCCCGTGTCAGGTTCCACGATGCCGGAACTCCCGAGTCCGAGTTCTTCAGCCAGTGCCTGGAGCCTGACGCGCTCCACTACCTGGAGCTCTTTCACCGTGGAGAGGTCGGTTATCAGCATGAGAGCGAGCCCCTTGCGCACGGGGTCCAGTTCTTCCAGCCCCGACCTGTTCCGGAAGTAGAGCACCGCCAGGGTGTTCTGTGCGGTAACGGTGCCCAAGGTTTTCTCATTTTCGAGGAGTTTCCGCGCCTGATCGCGAATGTCATGCGTGACAACCTGCCCTGCGTCTGCGGCGCCCGCGCTCGCGAGCAGCAGGGCAAGAACGATGGTAAGGCAGTGTAACATCACAGGTCTCATGTGCTCACCTCGACATCCAATGGTAGTGGATGAATCATACTGCATTTTGCCGCCGTTTCAACCGGCTTCGTGATGAAAGCGGCGTTTCCCCAAGTTGCCGGGCGTTTCGTCCATTTTATTTTCCCGGTGGTTATTTGTCCCAAAGCCGGCAGGACACGGTATCCGCAGAGAGGGACTCGTCGTGTTTCGTTGCTGATCTCTGCGGAAGGGCGCGGCCACAGCCGATACTGTCCGAACCCCAAGGGTGAGTGTATCGGCTGTAGTGAAATGAGCTTAGAGCAGCACAAAGACGGCAATCGGAGAGAACGAAGGATGCCTCCAACTGTCGAATCTAGGATGAACCAGAAGGGTGGGTCCGTCGGCTGGGGCGAAATGAGCGTTGAGCAGCAGGAATAGGGCATCCGCAGCGACGGAGGCTGCTTTCAGCTGAGGAATCTAGGTGTATTCGCGCAAAAAGGGGGTGCGGCATGTGCCGCACCCCCTTTTTGCGCGGTGACTTTCATTTACGCGTTACCCCAGCTTGTTCAGGAGGGGGACTATCAGGAGGGAAACGATGTTGATGATCTTGATCATGGGGTTGACCGCCGGCCCGGCGGTGTCCTTGTACGGGTCGCCGACGGTGTCGCCGGTAACGGCTGCCTTGTGCGCATCGCCCCCCTTTCCGCCGTGGAACCCGTCTTCGATGAGCTTCTTGGCGTTGTCCCATGCTCCGCCGCCGGTGGTAATGGAGATGGCCACAAAGATGCCGGTGACGATGGTGCCGACGATCACGCCGCCCAGGGCTTTGGGACCGAGGGTGAAACCGACGATGACCGGCGCCGCGATGGGGATGATGCCGGGAATGACCATTTCCTTGAGGGCCGACTTGGTGACGATATCGACGCAAGCCGCGTAGTCAGGCTTGCCGGTCCCTTCCATGATGCCCTTGATCTCGCGGAACTGGCGACGCACTTCGGTGACCACCGACCCGCCCGCCTTGCCGACAGCCTCCATGCAGAGGGCAGCGAAGTAGTAGGGGAGGAGACCGCCGATGAAGAGTCCCACGATGATGTACGGGTCGGAGAGGGAGAATTCGATGGACTGTCCTGCCAGCTTCAGTTCATCCACGTAGGAGGTGAAGAGAATGACCGCAGCCAGTCCGGCGGAACCGATGGCATACCCTTTGGTGACCGCCTTGGTGGTGTTGCCGACCGCGTCCAGGGGATCGGTGACTGCGCGGACGGAGTCGTCCAGTTCGGCCATTTCGGCGATGCCGCCCGCATTGTCGGTGATGGGGCCGTAGGCATCCATGGCCACAACGATGCCGGTCAGGGAGAGCATGGAGACCGCGGCGATGGCGATGCCGTAGACGCCGGCGCACGTGAAGGCAACAATGATGCCCGCGGAGATGACGATGACCGGAGCAGCCGTAGCTTTCATGGATACGCCCAGACCGGCGATGATGTTCGTGGCATGGCCGGTGGTGGATGCCTGGGCGATGTGCTTGACCGGCCCGTATTCGGTGGCGGTGTAGTATTCGGTGATCCAGAAGATGGCGCCGGTCACCACCAGGCCGACAATGGCGGAAATAAAGATGTTGGTGGCTGAATAGCCGGTGGGGTTGCCCGCCGGGAACATTTTGAGCGTGACGAAATAGAAGGCGATGCAGGCGAGAACGCCGGAAGCGATGAGTCCCTTGTACAGGGCGCCCATGATCTTCTGGCCCCCGCCCAGCTTGACGAAGAATGTGCCGATGATGGAGGCCACGATGGAGATACCGCCCAGGATCAGCGGATAGCTGACAGCGCCTGCAAAGTTGTTGAAGGCGATGGCGCCCAGCAGCATTGCCGCGATCAGGGTGACGGCGTACGTTTCAAAGAGGTCGGCTGCCATGCCGGCGCAGTCGCCCACATTGTCGCCCACGTTGTCTGCGATGACGGCAGGGTTTCTCGGGTCGTCCTCGGGAATTCCGGCTTCCACCTTGCCCACCAGATCCGCGCCGCCATCGGCGCCCTTAGTGAAGATGCCGCCGCCGAGACGCGCGAAGATGGAGATGAGGGAGCCGCCGAAACCGAGGCCCACCAGCTGGCTGACTACGTCTTTCACCGGAGCGCCGGGCATGATCTGCTGCAGGAGCATGTAGTAGCCCGCTACGCCCAGAAGGCCGAGTCCTACGACAAGGAGGCCGGTGATTGCGCCTCCCCGGAAAGCCACGTTGAGAGCCTTGTGAATGCCTGACTTGGCTGCCTCGGTGGTCCGGATGTTGGCGCGTACCGAAACGAACATGCCGATGAAGCCGGTCAGCCCGGAGAACAGGGCGCCGATGGCGAATCCGACAGCGGTTTTCCAGCCGAGCGTGAAGAAGAGGAGGGCGAACATGGCCACGCCCACAATGGCGATGATAGAATACTGGCGCTTCATGTAGGCGCCTGCGCCTTCCTGGACCGCAGCTGCGATCTGCTTCATGCGGTCGCTCCCCTGGGGGAGCTTCAGGATCCAGGTGGCCGAAAAAAGACCATAGGCCACCGCCGCCACGGCACACGCCAGGGCGAATACTACTGCGTACTGTTCCATGCAATAATCCTCCTTATATGTAGCCTTTTCAGGCTGGAATAGGCATGTCCGGAAGGGGTGAGGAAGGACGTTTAAGCGCCAACTAGTTATAGGAAAAGCCACGCTTTGTCAATGGGAAAGTGACGCTTTCCGTGATTCGTCTTGCGCTTTTCCGCGGCGTTCCTATATCATTATTGAAAATACTGGGCAGCGGAACGATGGGACCGGCCGGACACCGGCATGCCGGGAGTGGGGCGCACATGGCGACAGCAGGTTTTGTACGAGAATTGAAAAGGATGGTGGGCAACGACAATGTTACCGTGGAGACACAGGACCTGGTCTGCTATTCCTATGACGCCACCCAGATGGAGTATCTCCCTGATGCCGTGGTTTTTCCCGCCACCGCGGATGAGGTGTCACGGATTCTGCGGCTGGCGAATCGAGAGAAGGTTGCGGTGTTCCCCCGCGGCGCGGGAAGCGGTTTCTCGGGCGGCAGTCTCCCCAAGGGCGGAGGAGTGGTCCTGGTTACGACCCGCATGAACAGAATCGTGAAAATAGACACGGACAATCTTATCGCCGTGGTCGAGCCGGGGGTCGTTACCGGTGACCTCCAGGATGCGGTAGAAAAGGTCGGGCTCTTCTACCCGCCCGACCCTGCTTCCCTCAGGTTCTCCACCATTGGCGGGAATGTGGCCGAGTGCGCCGGAGGCCCCCGCGCCGTGAAGTACGGGGTGACCAAGGATTTCGTCCTCGGCCTGGAGGTCGTGCTTCCCACCGGCGACATCATTACCACCGGCGGCGAGACCTACAAGGGCGTGGTCGGGTACGACCTGACCAAGCTCCTGTGCGGTAGCGAAGGGACACTCGGCATTATCACCAGGATCGTGCTGCGGCTGCTCCCCCTTCCCGAGACGCGCACGACCATGCTGGCCGTTTTCGATTCCATCGACGGGGCGGCCGGAGCGGTGGCTGCCATCATCCGCGGCAGGATTATCCCGACCACCCTGGAGTTCCTGGATCATTCTGCCCTGAGGTGCGTCGAGGGGGAGTTTTCTCTGGGGATACCGTCAACGGCCCGTGCGGTTCTCCTTATCGAACTGGATGGTGAAAAGGAGCTGGTGGAAAAGCAGGCGGCGCGCATCGGCGACCTGATCCGCCCCTTGGGCCTTGTCGAATTCAAGGCAGCCGCCGATGCGGCAGAGGCGGAGGAGCTCTGGAAGGCGCGGCGGCTGGTCTCGCCGGCGCTCAGGAAGGTGAATCCCGACAAGATCAACGAGGACATTGCGGTTCCCCGGAGCCGGGTGCCGGACATTATCCGCCGCATTGACCAGATCAGTGAAAAGTATGGCATTCCCATCATCAACTTCGGCCATGCAGGCGACGGCAATATCCACGTCAACATCATGATCGATCGGAGCAAACCGGGGGCGAGCGAAAAGGCCGAGGAGGCGGTGCGGGAGATATTCCGGGCGACACTCGACCTGGGGGGGACCATGTCGGGCGAGCATGGGGTCGGTCTCAGCAAGGCGCCCTATATACCCATGGAACTGTCCGGGGAGCAGATTGCCGCCATGAAGGCAATCAAAAGGGCGCTGGATCCCAACAACATCCTGAACCCGGGAAAGATCTTTCCGGTATGAAAAACGATGAATGGTGTTTGGTGTTCGGTTTTGGTTTTTACGTAAAGCAAAACCAAACACCCGGCACCTAAAACCTGGCACCTGACACTTGAATCTGGATATGGACCCTTTGAAAAGAGTCGAACAGGAACTGAAGAAATGCGTGAAATGCGGCGCCTGCCGGGCCCATTGCCCGGTCTTTTCCGTCGTGGGAAGGGAGCCGGTGTCGGCGCGGGGCAAGATCGCCTTGGCGCGCGCCGCTCTTTCCGGAACGGTCGAACTGGATGCACGCACCCGATCCGATATGTCGAAATGTCTCCTGTGCGGCAGGTGCGTGGAAAAGTGTCCCAATGACGTACCCACCGACCTGATAGTGCTTGCCGCCCGTGAAGCGCTGGCGCGCAGGAGGGGAGTTGCTCCCTTTTACCGGATGGCGGGCATGCTGCTGCGGAACCGCGCCATGCTGAACGCGGGCGCCTTTCTCGCTTCCCTTCTCGGACCTCTTCTGTTCCGCAAGGTGCCGGCGTCCTCGGGGCTTCGTCTCCGTTTTCCTCTGCCGTACATGGGCGGGAAGCGCCGTCTCCCCAAGATAGCGGCAAAGCCTTTTCTGTCCCGTCATCCTGAGGTCATTCCGGGTGTGCCCGGCAAGCCGCGTGTCGTCTACTTCGTCGGCTGCATGACGAATTATCTCTACCCGGAGATCGGCGAGGCGGCAGTCTCCCTTCTCAAGAGTATCGGGTGTACCGTCGTCATCACGAAGGATCAGCAGTGCTGCGGCTTTCCCGCCCTGTCCGGCGGGGATCTGCCCACGTTCAGGCGCCTGGCCGAGCAGAACCTGGAAGCGCTGGAAAAACATCGGGCCGATTACATCATGACCTCCTGCGCCTCCTGCGGCGGGGCATTCCACCGCATGTACCCGGGACTGCTTGTGGAAAGGTATCCCGACCTGGCTGAACGGTGCCGATCCCTGGCGGAAAAGACCGTGGATGCTGTGGAACTGCTCGAAAAGCTCGGCTTTACCCCCGGGACCGGCCGAGCGGAAAAGCCCCGGAGGATTGCCTACCACGACCCCTGTCACCTGCGATCCCGAGGGGTTACGCGGCAACCGAGGGAGCTGCTTACTTCGCTGCAGGATGTGCGTCTGGTGGAAATGGAGGCGGCCGATTCCTGCTGCGGTCTCGGCGGTACTTTCAACGTCTACCACTACGGCGCCTCCATGGGGATAAACGCCCGCAAGACCGCGGCAATCCGGAACGCGTCGGTGGATGTCGTCGCGACCGCCTGTCCGGGGTGCATGCTGCAACTGGCCGACGGCCTGCACCAGGGGGCGGTCGGGACGCGTGTTCTTCACGTCCTGCAGGTTCTGGCCCGTGGGATTGCAGCCGGAAAAGGCCCCTGATCGTGGCGGTTCCGTCCCGTGCGGTTGATTTCCAATTCGGCGTTGAAACAGGGATTGCATCGTTTTCTTTGACGTTTTTATCACGTAATTCCCTCCGTGCTTTCCCTGTGCGGATTCGTTCGGGAGGAGGGGTTTTTATGTAGAATAAAGACTTTTTTATTGACATTAGACTCAATTTTTTGAATAGTTGCTTCATCATCCGGTACCAGTAAGATGTATCTCCCGTGGATCAGGAGTTGTTGATGAGCGAGTACAACATAGGCGCGAAACTGAAAAGTCTTCGTCTTTCCAAAAAGCTTACCCTGCAGGCCGTTGCCAAGGAAACGGGGTTTTCGCCCGCCCTTATTTCCCAGATTGAAAACAATAACGTTTCCCCTCCCATAGCGACGCTTTCCAAGATTGCCAAATTCTTTGACGTGAAGATAGGCATGTTTTTCGCTGAGAGCGAGGAAGAGTGCAAATTCGAGATCGTCAGGAAATCGGAACGGAAGGAAATCCCCCGGGTCATCTCGCCGGCCGGCACCAGCCATGGGTATTCCTATGAATCGTTATCGTTCCGCAAGCAGAGCAAGAAGATGGAACCCTTCATCCTTACCCTCAACGACACCGTTTCCGAATACACTACCTACAGTCATGAAGGAGAGAAGTTCCTGTACATTCTGAAAGGGACCGCAGAAATCTGGCTGGATGAGGAACGTATCACCCTTGAGGAAGGCGACAGCATTTACTTCGATTCCACCATGAAACACCGCTTCCTTTCCAAGAACGGGTCGGAGGTGAAAATTCTTTCCGTTGTAACCCAGTAGCATTCTGTTTCCCTCATGGGATGCCCGGTGCTATCCTGCCACTCCCCGCCAATCCCCAGGGAGTGGTACGGAAACCGGGGCTTTCCTTCGTCCCCGCCTGCCTCTTAACCTCTGCGTTTTTTCCTTGACTTCTCCTCTCATAAACATTTACTGTTCGGCACATTTACGGATAGTAGAGCGTTTCAGGTCCGGTACGGAATGAGTGGCACTTCCGGCAAGGCCTGGGAATGAATCCGCGAATGCAATGGAATCGGCACGCCGCCCCTGCCCATGCGGGTCACGGTTTGCGCCGACACGTTCAGGGAGGGATCACGTGGCAAAGCGTACGAATCTCATTATCGTTTCATTCTGCTTTCTCGTCGGCTGTGCGGGAAACCAGAGCGCAGTCTCTTCTTCAGATGAGTATGTTGAAATAGAAAATCCCGCCTTCACCATGTCAGGCGGCGCGCCCTCCACCATATGGGTTCCCCGGCGTTATGTGGACAGCGGCATCCCGCGCGGCGGGGACCTGCTGGAAAAAGGGTATGAATCGGTTCGGGGAAAACTGTCGGACAGCGGACAGCAGCCGGCGCCGAGAGCCCCGGAGCCGGCTCCCGTTGCCGCCCAGTCCCCGGCAGCCTTCTCCGGCCCGGCTCCCAGTGTCCCAACCCCTTCTCTTCCCCCGAAAGCGACTTCCGCCCCCATTTTCAAACACCGGATTCTCGTCATCGAGACGGGGAACAGCGGTCTTTCATCACGATTCAGCGAAGCCCTGAAACAGACATCCGCCGGTACGGTCATGGACCCTGCCCAGGCCGCCTTTGTAACGCGCTATGCCGCTCTCGGCACACCTGCGGAGCGCGCCGCGCTGTCTGTAAAGCTCCAGGAGGATTTCGGCGCGGGCCTGGTGATTTACCTCACAGCGCCGGAGGGAGCCGTTCCGGGAAAGGCGATTGCGGCGGAGGTGCGGGAAGGTCAGGGAGGAACGCTGCTGAGAAGGCTTGATGCGCTCATACCAGCTGACGCTGCCGGTACGGCGTCGCGGGAAGCGGTAATTGCCACGGCGTTACGCGGGCTTGCCGCGGAGGTCAAGGGGGTGGCGGCACTCGCGCCATGGTATGGGAAGGTCGTGACCGTTGAAGGAGATAGAGTCTATATCACTGCCGGCAAGGAAACGGGCATCGGCCTGGGACAGATGCTGAACCTCTACCGCAGCGGAAAGGTTGTGGAAAAGCTGGGGTTCGCGCCCGGCTTGAAGATAGGAATTCTCGAGATCACCGGTTTTGTCGGTACGGACGGGGCATACGGAATTGTCCGGCAGGGTGGGAAGGCACAGCCATCCGATCTGGTGGGAATTGAATAAAAGGATGCCACTCGTTGAACAGGGCCGGCATGTTTCAATCGAGCGGTTTATTTCAATGATGCTATTCTGATGGACGAACTTGCGCCGTCCATCTATATTCCATGAGGAGGCAGTCTATGAGAAAAGCGGTTTTTGTTTCACTGGCAGCCGGTCTGTTGCTGGCGGCTCCGGTCCTGGCGGCGGATGCTCCCCAGGCAAGCACTCCGTACAACTGCGACTTCCAGCCGTCGTGTGAAGTGGCCCCCGGGTTTTACGGTAAGATGGAGCAACCGGTGACGAGCAAGTTCAAGGTTTCCATCGGTGGCTTCGTGAAGTTGGACTACGTGTATAACTCTGTAAATTTAGGTCCTTCCGGCGCACTTACACCGGGAAGCGGCAAGATTCCGAAAACGACGAGCAAAGAGGGAGAAGCGGATCAGTCTATTTTCACCGCTCGCCAATCCCGAGTTTGGCTCAAGGTCGCCGGCCCCGGTTTTCTCGGGGCGAAAACCAATGCACTTATCGAGGCCGATTTCTACGGAGATCCATCCGCGGCTGCTGAAAGCCCCCAGGTCCGGATGCGTCAGGCGTGGGGTTCCATTGACTGGGCAAAGACCCAGCTTCTGTTTGGGCAAACCTTCGAAATCTTCGGGCCCATGGTTTCTTCAACCATCGATTTTCGCCATGGGGCCGCCTACGGTACCCCGAACAATCCCCGTGTACCCCAGCTCCGGCTAACCCAGAGAATAGACCTTTCCCAGGACAATGCGCTGAAGCTTGTGGTGGGCCTCCAGGACCCCAACCAGAACGGAAATAACAACGCGGGAGGAACGCTTTCGACCGGCACCTTCGGTTCCGCTGTGAACGTTGCGGGTCAGGCCATGTTTGTCAGCAAGGCGCTGGGTGTTGCCCCCGGCCTGTGGGGACTTTCCATGAACTCATTGACGGCAGGTTTCTTCGGACTGTTCGGCAGTGAGAAAGTAATGCTGGCTCCGGGAAATAAGGCCGTGGACTCCTGGGGATACGGGTTTTACTCGTTTGTTCCTGTACTCAAATCATCGGACGGCAAGAGCAGGGCTATGACCATGTCCTTTGAAGGACAAGCTTACATGGCGGCTAATATGGCCTTTAACTCCGCGACAGCGGACACAATGGTGGGTACAACGGAAGACCCGAAGGCTGCAAAAGGATATGGCTTTGCCGGCCAGCTGATTTTCTATCCGATTCAGGATTTGGGTATTACAGCAGGTTATCAGAGGAGAAACGCGTATAACTATTCCGACTACACAAACCGCAATATAACCATATCTTCCCAACCAACGTCGACCACTCTCACAGGAGCGAATTTCGTCAAGTCCAGCACGAACATTTATGTCAATGTTTCGTACGACCTGAATGCTGCCGTGCGTGTTGCTGCTGAATACCAGAATGTCAACACCCAATACGGCAACAATACGCCGGGAACATCCGGAACCGGAACTGCCAATATCGGCCGTCTCGCTTTCCTGTACTTCTTCTGAGTGGAGCACATGCCGCATTATTCCAAGGGGGACGCTCTGTCCCCCTTTTTTTGTTGTTTAAACCCCATCTGCCGTTTCAAACTTTCCCTGTTGCTGGCGGGATGGATGAGTTACGCGCGGCGAAAATCATGCCCCCTTCACCCCCACTCACTCCCCCTCCCTCCCCGTCAAAGGGGAAGGGAAATTGTGGAATAGCACAAGGGATGAGAACGGTTCTGTCTTTGTGCGGAGAGATTCATCGCATATCTCCCGGCACGCAGTGACAGCCTGTCATTCTCAATAGAAGTGAGGTATAGTGTCGTGGCTGTGGCTTGCCGGTGATGCATTCAACGGGAGTTTCCCCAATGGAAGAAAGAATATTGTCCCCTGCAGTGCTGCCGTTGCGTGACGGCAGGGTGTACCATCTGGATCTGGCGCCCCATGAATTGGCATCGAACGTGCTGATTGTCGGAGACCCGGACCGGGTTCCCTTTCTTTCCGATGCGTTTCTGGCGGGGCGTGAGACGGATCGCTGTCATCGGGGCCTCCGGACCATTACCGGCCGTGTCCGGGAAACGGGGCAGCGGGTTACCATTACCACCTCCGGCATGGGCGCGCCCTCCATGGAAATTGTCCTGAACGAGCTTGTAGCCCTGAACGAGTTCAACCTTTCCACGGGGCGGCGCAAGGAGTCGTTCGAGCCTCTTACCGTGGTGCGGGTCGGTACCAGCGGGGGGCTCCAGGCGGACACGGAGCTGGGCTCGCTGATTGTTACCGATTACGGTGTCGGCCTCGACAATACGGGATTGTATTACGATACACCTCTGCCCGATGCGGAGTGCGGGTTGCTGGAGAGGCGCGTCAGGTCCCTCATTGAGGAGGCGCTCCCTCCGGATGTCCGCTTCCGTGGGAGATTCCATCCCTACGCGGCGAGAGCAGACTGCAGGGTTCGGGTGGCGCTGGAGAGGGAGGCGTTGCATCTGGGAGTGCCGTGCAGGAGGGGGGCAACGGTCACCAGCCCCGGTTTTTTTGCCGAGCAGGGTCGGAGTATCGGCAGGGTGGCTCCGACGGTTCCGAACCTGGCGGACCTGATGGCGTCACTGGATACGGGGATTCCTGGCTTGAAGATGGAGAATATGGAGATGGAGGCAAGCATTTTCCTTCATCTCATGGGGGCCTGCGGATACCGGGCCGGGGTTGTCTGCGTGGTGATAAACAAGCGCACCGAGGGAACCTTCCTCACGGACTATCGGGAGCCCGTGACAAAGGCGGCGCAGGTGGCGCTGCGGGCGTTCCGGGCTCTCGGGCCAGGAACGGACTGAACCGGAGAGCGGGTCTTTTTGCTGAATTGAAGTATGTCGATGATGTGGGACAGAGGGAGGTTTCGTTCATGGATGATGGGAACATGGAAAAAATCCGCCGCTGGTTTTCCGAATACTGCCAGACGTTCTATTCGGAGGATGTGGAGGATCAACGGGCCATCCTGCTCAAGGAAGAACACACCCACCGTGTCTGCGCCAACATCATCAGGGTAGCCGCTGCGCAAGGTCTGGACCGGGAGGGTCTGATGCTGGCCGAGACCATTGCGCTGCTCCACGACGTGGGCAGGTTCGAACAGTACCGGCAGTACCGGACGTTCCGGGACGCCATATCGGTGAATCACGCGGCACTGGGCGCGGAAATCATCCGCGAGATCGACCTGCTGGCCGACCTGTCCCCCCGTGAACGGGATCTGGTGAATGATTCCGTGGAGACA
>JAAZOO010000204.1 GCA_012797715.1 Geobacteraceae bacterium
ATGAACGGCAGCGCCAGCCCCTTGGTGGGGAAGATGCCGGTAACAACGGAAATGTTCACGAAGGCCTCCAGACCGATGAGGCAGGTGATACCGAAGGCGAGCGACCGGCCGAAGTTGTCCTCCGCATAGAGGGCGACCCGGATACCCCGCATCAGGAGCAGGAAAAACATGGCCGAGATTACCATGAAACCGACGAAACCAAGCTCCTCGCTTACGACGGAGAAAATGAAATCGGTATGGGCTTCCGGAAGGTAGAACAGTTTCTGCTTTCCCTCCCCCAGACCCTGACCGAACAGTCCCCCGGTGCCCACGGCTATCCAGGACTGGATAATCTGGAACCCCGTATTCGTAGGGTCTTCCCACGGATTCAGGAACGCCATGATGCGCCTGCGCCGATAATCCACGTGCATGATCGCGTAGTAGAGGAACGGCAGGGCGAGCAGGATCATGGACAGGATATAGGAGAGCCTGGTTCCCGCGGCAAAGAGCATGATCATGGCCACCGCGCCGAGGGTAAGTGAGGAGCCCAGGTCCGGCTGCTTCAGAAGCAGAAGGAGCATGATGGCCAGGACCACCATGTAGGGGAGGAAACCGGAAGAAAAGAATTTGACCTTGTCCTGTTTCTTATCCAAGGAGTAGGCCATGTACATGATAAAGGCGATCTTTGCCAGTTCCGAGGGCTGCAGGGAAAATCCCGGCAGGGGTATCCAGCGTGACGACCCGCCCGCGCTCCCGCCGATGCCGGGAATCAGCACCAGCACGAGCAGGGCCAGGCAGGCGAGGAGAACGGGAACGGCCAGCTTTTTCCAGACATGGTAGTCCACCCGCATGGCCCAGATCATGGCGCCCATGCCGAGAAGGGCGAAGATGCCCTGACGCTTGAGGAAGTGGAATTCATCGTGAAATCTCTTCACCGCCATGATGGAGGACGAAGAATAGACCATCACTACCCCGAAGCAGGTAAGCGCTACGGCCATGAGCAGAATGATAAGATCGTGTCCCTCGGCCTTGTGCATCTAGTCGATTCCTTCATCCAGGGAGTGGACCAGCTCCGCGAAGCGCTCGCCGCGCTCTTCATAGTTCCGGAACATGTCGAAGCTGGAGCACGCCGGAGAAAAGAGGACGATCTCTCCCGGCCGCGCCAGACGGTGGGCCTCCTGAACCGCCTCTTCCAGGCTCCCCACCAGGATCGTGTCGGCAAGGTGCCCGAGTGCCTCCCGAATCCTCTCCTTTGCCTCTCCGAGAAGGATAAGGCGACTGACCCGTTCCCGCACCAGTCCGGCAAGGGGACCGTACTCTCCGCCCTTGTCCCTTCACCCGGCGATGAGCGTGATGGGGCCCGGGAAACTCTCCAGGGACTTCACCACGCTCCCCACGTTGGTTCCCTTGCTGTCGTTGTAGTAGGCCACGCCGTTCACCGTCGCGACCAGTTCCATGCGGTGGGGAAGTCCGGGGAACGATTCCACCGCAGCCAATGCGGGCGACGATTCGCATCCCATGAGGAGCGCGGTTGCCAGGGCAGCCATGCAGTTGTCCAGGTTATGCACCCCCCGCAACTTGAAGGCGGATGTGGGGAAACGCTCGACCCGTCCCTCCCAGGTGAAGGTGATGATGCCGTCACGGTAGAATATCCCCTGTTCCAGGGCGCAATGCCTGCTCATGGGCACCACACGGGCCGCGATCTTCTTCGCGTAACCGGCAACCAGAGGGTCGTCAACATTCAGCACGGCGAAATCGTCGGATGTCTGATTGGCAAAGACCCGCGCCTTGGCGTCCCTGTACTCCTGAAAGCTGGCGTATCGGTCCAGATGGTCCTCGGTGATATTGAGGAGCACCGCCACACGGGGACGGAACCGCTCGATACCTTCCAGCTGAAAGGAGCTGATCTCGGCGACCACCCGATCGACCCGCTCCCCGGAAGTGACCTGATCGATGAGAGGTTTGCCGATATTGCCTCCCACAAAGGTCGTGAAGCCGCACCCCTTGAAGATCTCTCCCGTCAGGGTGGTGGTAGTGGTTTTGCCGTTGGTGCCGGTGATGGCGGCAATGGGTGCCTCGATGAAGCGGTACGCAAGCTCGATTTCGCTGATGACCGGGATTCCCTGGGAAGCGGCGAGCCTGAGCTGCGGAATGTCCATGGGTACGCCGGGACTCACCACTATCATGTCCGCCCTCAGGAACGTTTCATCCCCATGCCGTCCCAGCTCAAAGGTTATGTCACGTCCCTGCAGGCTTTCGATGAAAGAGGCGACAGCCTCCCGTTCCCGCTTGTCGGTCACGGTGACCCGCGCTCCGCGCCCGGCGAGAAAGCGTGCCACCGATGCACCGGTGCGGGCCAGTCCTACTACCAGTATCTTCTTGTCTTTCAGTTCCATTTGCTTATGTTCCGGTGGTGGGGGCCAGTGTCTGGCTGTTGTTGCTCCTGCAGTGTCACGCGCCGTTAGCCCTCAGCCCTATGCCTTTCGCTTTTTCCTCGTGCCCCGCACCTGCTTTTCATCGTATCTTCAACGTCGAGAAGGCTATCAGCGCCAGGATGATGGTGATGACCCAGAAACGGACTATGATCTTCGGTTCGGCTACACCCTTCAGCTCGAAATGGTGGTGAATGGGCGCCATGCGGAAGATCCTCTTGCCGCGATACTTGTAGGAACCGACCTGGAAGATCACGGAAAGGGCCTCGATGACGAAGATGCCGCCCACAATCACCAGCAGGATTTCCTGCTTCGTAATCACCGCCACCGCTCCCAGCCCTCCACCCAGGGGAAGGGAGCCCACATCACCCATGAACACCTCGGCGGGATAGGAGTTGTACCAGAGGAAGCCGAGCCCGGCGCCCGCCATGGCGCCGCAGAGGATTGCCAATTCACCCCCCCCGGAACGTAGGGTATCTGCAGGTACCCGGAAAGTTTGATGTTTCCGGCAATGTAGGTAAAGAGCATGTAGGTGCCCGCGTTGATGGCCACAGGACCGATGGCAAGACCGTCCAGGCCGTCGGTCAGGTTCACCGCGCTGCTGGCGCCGAAAATCACCAGCATCACGAAGGGAATATAGAATATTCCCAGGTCGGGGCGCAGGTTTTTGAAGAACGGGATGGTCAGTTCCGTGGAAAAACCGGGCGTATAGTACAGTGCCGCGCCCACCAGGAGACCGAGCAGGACCTGAAAGAAGGTCTTCTGCCGGGGTGAAAGCCCCTTGGGGTTCTTTTCCACCACCTTCTTGTAGTCATCCACGAAGCCTATCAGGCCATACCCCACAATGATGGAAAGGGCGAGCCAGATGTACCTGTTGGAGAGATCGGCCCACAGAAGCGTGGGAATGACGATTGCCGCCAGGATGAGAACACCCCCCATGGTGGGCGTGCCTTGCTTCTGCAGGTGCGATTCCGGTCCGTCGGTGCGGATCACCTGTGTCACCTGGATTGACTGCAGCTTGCGGATCACCCAGGGACCAAGGAGAAAGGAGACCACCAGTGCGGTGATGACGGCATAGACGGTCCGGAACGTAAGGTATTTGAAAACGTTCAGGAAATGGAAGTCGGATGCCAGCGGATAGAGAAAATGGTACAGCATCAGTTCACATCCCCTTTCGCCATGCCGGAGCGGAATGCTTTCCGGATTCCCTCGGCTACGGCTTCCATGCGCATGCCGCGCGACCCCTTTACGAGGATGCAGTCGCCTGGGGCGAGAAAGCGGACTGCATCGTCAATAATTTCAGCATGGTTTTCGGCCACAAGGATCGAGGATGCAGGAAGGCCCCCCGCCATGGCGCCCCGCGCGACGTCGCTGGCCATCTCTCCCAGGAGATAGAGACGCTCCACGGATGCGGCGGCAAGCCGGCCTATCTGTTCATGGAGATCTGCGGACGACTCACCAAGCTCCAGCATGTCTCCCAGGACCGCAACGGCGCGCCCCCCTTCTCTCAGAGATCGTACCGTCACGAGTGCGGCCCCCATGGACGCTGGGTTTGCGTTATAGCTATCATCCACCAGGAGGATGCCGCCCAATTCTTCCGGAGAAAACCGCTTTTCATAGGGAGTGAATGATTCCAGCCCCATACGGATGTCGTCCAGGGCAATGCCGATGGCATGGGCAGCGGCCGACGCTGCAAGTGCGTTCGCAATATTGTGACGGCCCAGTACCTTCATCCGGACCGCAACCCTGCCGGAGGGGAGACACAGATCGAATGCCTGCCCTTCTCTTCCCAGTTCCCGTACTTTTTCCGCAATAACATCAACCTCGCCGAAGCCGAACTGAATGCGCCGCACTCCGGCAGGAGACGGCAGGCAGGAAACCAGCGGGTCGTCTCCGTTAAGAACGGCAGCGCCTCCTCCCGGCAGGCGCATGAGCAGTTCTCCCTTTGCCGAGGCAACGGCTTCCACGCTCCCCATGCTCAGGAGGTGGGCCGGAGACGCATTGGTGACAACCCCGATATGGGGACGGGCAATCTCTGCCAAGCGGTCTATCTCGCCCGGCTCGCTCATCCCCATCTCCAGAACGGCCCATCGGTGCTCCCCGTGAAGGCGGAACAGCATGTGCGGCAGGCCGATACGATTGTTCAGGTTCCCCACGGTCTTCAAACCTTCGCCGGTGCGGGACAGGATGGATGCCAGCATCTCCTTGGTGGTCGTCTTTCCGTTACTGCCGGTGATTCCTATCACCGCCGGGGAAAAGCGATTGCGATGGAAAGCCGCCAGATCACCGAGCGCACGAAGCGTATCCGTCACGACGAGGCATGTCGTTCCAGGGGGCACCTCAATGGCGGCCGACCGTTCCCGCTCCGCGAGAAAGACCCGGACACCCCGCTGACAGGCTGCAGGGATATAGTCGTGACCGTCAAAGCGTTCGCCCCGCAGCGGGATGAAGAGCTCACCCGGCCCGACGGTGCGGCTGTCGGTGGAAACCCCGCATACGTCTGTATTCCCGTTTCCGGATACGACTCCTTGTACCGCTTCTGCAATCTCCAAGACCGTGAATCGGGGCTTCACTGTCCTGCCTCCTGTTCCCGGAAGGCCAAGGCAGCCTCCTCACGATCATCAAAGTGCAGTTTCTCTGTGCCGATTATTTGGTAGTCTTCGTGACCCTTTCCGGCGATGAGCACGATATCTCCCGGCTCCGCGACTCCCACCGCAAGGCGTATCGCCTCCCGGCGCGACTCCACACAGAGGAATCCCCGCTCCCCGAACCCTCGGGAAAGGTCGGAGATTCCGTACTCCCTGAGGCCGAGTGGGACTATCCCCGATCGCACTTCGGCGATAATGGCAGCCGGTTCTTCGGTGCGAGGATTGTCCGAGGTTACAATAGCCAGATCGCTGTACCGGGCTGCAACCTTGCCCATGATGGGACGCTTGCCCCGATCCCGGTCTCCGCCGCATCCGAAGACTGTGATGAGCCGTCCGTGTTCCAGTTCGCTAAGTGTCGCGAGAACGTTCTCCAGGGCGTCTCCGGTGTGGGCATAGTCAACAAGGAGGGTAATCCCCCGATCGTTCTCGACCCTTTCCAGCCTCCCTTCCACCTTCCCATGTTCGGAAATTCCGGCCTGAATCGCCGGGAGCCGAACCCCGAGGGCAAAGGCAGCGGAAGAAGCGGCGAGAATATTTTACAGGTTGAAACGCCCAAGCAGCCGGGAGGAAAAGGAAATTTCTCCGGAAGGCGTACACAGGGTTCCGGAAATGCCGCCGGTTGAGAAAACCGCATGCCGTACGCTGATCCGGGCATCGGGGCCGAGACCATAGGTGATGACCGGACACGCGGATATCTCGATGAACTGGGAACCGGCAGGGTCGTCGATATTCACCACCGCCGAGCGGGAAGGCTTGACCCTGTCAGGAGCCAGCAGTTGGGAAAAGAACCGCTGCTTGCTGGCGCGATAGCACTCCATGTCATGATGGTAGTCCAGGTGGTCCCGCGTCAGGTTCGTGAAGATACCCACGTCAAACCTGCAGCCGTCTACCCTCCGTTGCTCCAGGGCATGGGAGGAGACCTCCATGACAACACCCCGGGCTCCGAGATCCACGAGCTTACGGAGAGTCTTCTGCAGGTCCACGGACTCGGGGGTGGTATTGGGAGCCGGAAGGATGGTGTCCCTGAATCGATAGTTAATCGTTCCGAGCACTGCGGTGGGGATGCCGGATTTCTCCAGCATGGATTCCAGGAGATAGGTGGTGGTGGTTTTGCCGTTGGTTCCGGTTATGCCGACAAGGGGAACGCCGTCTGTGGGATTGCCGTAAAAGGCGGCAGCCATCAGAGACATGGCGCGCCGCGCGTCCGCGACGATGGCGCACGGCACGCCCTGGGGAACGCGGGTCGCGTCTTCCACCACAACGGCAGAGGCACCGGCCTCCACGGCTCGCTGAAGAAATCGATGCCCATCAACGGCGACCCCGCGCAGGGCAAAAAACAGCCCGCCGGGCACAACGCTCCGGGAATCATAGAAGAGGTCGCAGATCTCCACATCCGTATTTCCGGTGGTTGCCGCACAGTCACCGATGGATTGAAGCAAGTGGGAAAACCGCATTGTACCCTCTCAAAAGCGAAGCTCTGTTCAACCCGTCACACCCACGCCTGCACCCTTCCGCGTCATGCGGAGGGAACAAACCTGACCCAGACCTGATCCCCCGCGCTTATCCTTCGGCCGGGAAGGGGATTCTGTTCCACAGCCCGGCCGCTCCCCACAATCTTCACGTTCAGGGAATTCTTCTCCATGTACCGGAGAACCTGACGAATGCTCATCCCTTGGAAATTGGGCATCACCGCACCCGACGCCCCTTCATCGATGGCGGCTTCCGCCACAGTGACCGCCTCCTCAGGACGGGGTTTTGCCTCCGGAAGGGTTTCGGGGGCCTTTCCCTTCGCCTTCAGAGGCCCGGTGGGGGGCACCTTCAGGTAGCAGAGAGACTGCCGGGCAATCTCGCGAAAAACGGGCGCGGCCACAACGCCGCCGTAGACATTCGTTTTCGGCTCATCAACAACCACGAGAATAGCCAAGCGAGGATGATCCGCCGGAATGAAACCGACAAATGAAGCGGTCCTCTTGCTGGCGGAGTAGCATTTCGTAAGAGCGTCGACCTTCTGGGCGGTACCGGTCTTTCCTGCAACCGCATATCCGTCGACGGCGGCATTGAGCCCGGTCCCCCCTTCCGTCGTAACGCCGACCATCATCTTCGCCATGGCCCGGGTGGTATCGGGCGAAAGGACCCTGCGCCGGATCTGGGGAGAGAACTGCCTGATTACCGTGCCGGAGTCGTCACTGATCTTCTCCACGAGATACGGCTTCATCAAAAGGCCGCCGTTGGCAATGGCCGAAACGGCGGCAACAAGCTGCAGGGACGAAACCGATATCCCTTGCCCGAAGGAGATGGTCGCCAGGTCGAGGCTCCCCCAACCGCTTCGGGGGCGCATATAGCCGACAACCTCGCCGGGAAGATCAATTCCCGAAACCTCACCGAAGCCGAATTTCTTCAGCCCGTCGTACACCCGTTGGGGGCCGAGCCGACTGCCGACCTTTGCGGCGCCGATATTGCTGGAGTATTTCAGTATCTCTGAAACCCGCAGAGAACCGTGTCGATGGGTATCGTGTATTACGCGTCCGCCGATGGCGTAGCTTCCGTTCTCACAATTGAAACTGTCGTTCGCACCGACGACTTTTTCCTCAAGAGCGGTCGCAATCAGAAATACCTTCATTGTCGAACCCGGTTCGAAGCTGTCTGCGATGGCCCGGTTGCGCAGGGAATCATGGGGATAGCGGCGAAATGCATTGGGGTTGAAGGACGGGCTTGAAGCCATCGCCAGAATCTTTCCGGTCTGAGGTTCCATGACAAGGGCGATTCCCCCGGCTGCCCGGCTTTCCGTCACCGACTTGGCAAGCTCCTTCTCCGCAATATACTGGATATTCTTGTCCAGCGTTAAAGTAACGTTATACCCTTTGGATGCCTTCTTGATAACCGTGCCTACCAGGGCAATCTCACGGCCAAGGGCATCCCTCTCGGTAACCATATAGCCGGTGCTTCCCAGAATCTGCCTGTTGTATCCCAGCTCGATTCCTTCCAGTCCTTCCGGATCCAGACCGGTAAATCCGATAACATGGGCCGCCACCTCGGAATTGGGATAAAATCTCCGTGACTCCTTCACGAATCCTATTCCGCTGATTTTCAGCTCTTTGATCCTTCGTGCCAGCTCAGGGGTGATCTGCCGCTGAAGCCATACAAAGCTTTTTTTGCCCGAAAGCTTCTTGGCAATGGCATCCCGGGGGACCCCCAGAAGGGGAGAAAGCAAGGAAGCGGCCCTTTCCACATCCTGGATAACGGCGGGTTCCGCGAAACAGGAATCGACCTCCACGGAAACGGCCAGAGGTGCGCCGGTACTGTCATAGATGGTTCCACGGGCAGGGGTAAGGGGGACCATCTTCTGGTGCTGCCTCTCCGCGCGCCGAATCCAGTCATCCTCCTTGAGTATCTGAAGGTAGAAGGCACGAGCAGAGGTGATCACAAAAAATACGGCAAAGAACCCTCCGATGATCCGTATTCGTATGCGTGACCATTTTTCCCGAGAGTCCTTCATTTGACAAGGATCACCTGCTGGTCCGCGGGGAGGGCCATACCAAGCTCACCCTTGGCGACAGCTTCAATCCGCGCCGGATTTTTCAGCGAAGCGACCTCCAGCCTGAGCATGTTCTTTTCCTGCAGCAATTCCCGAACAACCCTGTTGCCTTCCGTTATCTGAAGATTGAGGTCAATGACCTTGACCCGTGACCAAACGTGGAAAAGAGACACGAGGGTCAGCAACGCCAAAACGGTTATCAGGTACGGCAGAAGATCCCATCTCTGAGAGACCGAAACCTCCGCCTTCTTCGGCGCCGCTACCTTGCTGAACATGACTTTGGCGATGGACATGGGAGGCAGCTCCTTTCCAGTTACAGTTTTTCTACGGCCCGAAGTTTGGCGCTGCGGGAACGGAGGTTGTTCGC
>JAAZOO010000205.1 GCA_012797715.1 Geobacteraceae bacterium
CATAGCGGAGTTTCCTTCCTCCTTCCAGGTATATCCCCCCTTTCACCAGGATGCCGTGATGGGCCGCGGCGGCCAGCCCGCTGACCACCGAGACCGGGATTGAGATCACCAGGGCGCAGGGGCAGGAGATGACCAGCAGCACCAGGGCCTTGTACACCCAGTCGCTCCATCCCAGCCCCAGGAACAGGGGCGGAATAACCGCCACCAGCAGGGCGGCGGCAACCACGGCCGGGGTGTACCGGCGGGCGAAGGCATCGACCAGGCGCTGGACCGGCGCCCTGTGCGCCTGGGCCTCCTGCACGGCGTGAATGATCCGCGCCAGGGTGGTGTGCTCGTAGTCGCCGGTCACCCTGAATTCGAGCACGCCGTTCTCGTTGACCGTTCCCGCGAAGACCGTATCACCCTCGACTTTCTCGACCGGCAGGCTTTCTCCCGTGATGGGGGCCTGGTTGACGCTGGAATATCCCGCCGTGATCACGCCGTCCAGCGGGATACGCTCTCCCGGCCTTACCCGGCAGGTCTGCCCCGGCCTGACCGAAGCCGCCGCCACCTCGCGCCATTGGCCGCTCTCGTCGCGGATCGCTGCGGTTTCCGGCGAGATGGCCATCAGTCCGCGGATGGCGTTGCGAGCCCGGTCCAGGGAGAGGGTCTCGATTTTCTCGGCAATGGCGAACAGCCAGATGACCACCGCCGCTTCCGGCCACTGGCCGATGGCGATTGCTCCGGCGACAGCGATGGACATGAGGAAATTGATGTTGAGTGACAGGTTTCGCAGGGCGGTCCAGCCCCGCTTGAGGGTCGGCAGGCCCGCCGTGAGGATGGAGACGATCACCAGGGCGATGATCAGGGGCGAGCTCTCCCTGCCCGTGGTCCAGGCGACGATTTCCGACCCGATTGCCGCCGCGCCGCCGATCCCCAGCAGCCGCCATGAGCCGACGAGAGACCGGGGCGCCTCCTTGGCGGATTCCGACGACCGGTCGCCGGCCGGTTCCCGGGGATGCAGATCGCGGTTATTCTTCTCTTCCTGATGCTCCACGTGGCAGCAGGAGCATGTGGATTCCAGCGGGTTAGCCGCGCGGGGAGAGCGATTCGCGTTGTTCATGGAAGCCTTTTTTCATGGGATGCGGTGAGAGATTGCACCTTTCGCATCTATTCTAAACTATGAACCTAGATTCGGCAGTTGGAGGCATCCTTCGTTCTCTCCGATTGCCGTCTTTCTGCTGCTCTAGGCTCATTTCACTACAGCCGATACACTCACCCTTCGGGTTCGGACAGTATCGGCTGTTAACGCTTCATTTCGCTAAGAGCAGCAACGAAATACGACAGAGTCCCTCTCTGCGGATACCTCCAACTGCCGGTTTTAGGTTGACTCCTTCAGCAATAGCTGAAAGGGCTTCCTTCCGGACTCACCGTAGCGGATCGTCAGACAGCCGGACAAACCGGAAACCTCTTTTCCGCAGCTCCGGCACCGCCGCCATGACCCCCTTCCCCGTGCCGCTTTCGGGGTGGTTCATGTGAAGAATGACGATGGAACCGGGCGTGGCTGTCAGCAGCGCCGCGGTCACCTGCCCGGCGGTATAGGTTGCGCCCGCGTCTCCCAGCACGGAGAAGCCGATGACCTGGTGACCGAGCCTCTCGGCTATCTGCACGGCGTATTCGTCGTAGTAGGCGGTGCCGGAACGGTAGTACACCGGCCTTTTCCCGGTCAGATTTTCTATTTTCTCCGCATTCAGTTCGATCTCGTCCACCAGCTCTCCAACGTCCCGGGTGCCGTTGATCCCGTAAACCGATTTTCCGTTCACGGACGCCGGCTTGTGGAGAAGGCCGTGATTGGCGATGGTGAACAGGGGATTCCTCGCCAGTCGCAGGAACATCTCCGGGTTGGCATCTATCCAGCGGGCATTGATGAAGAGGGTGGCGGGCACCTTCTCCTGTTCCAGGAAACGGATGAGCTCCGCGTCCATCCCCTTCCCCGTCGGGCTGCCGCAGGCATCAAGGGTCAGGGCCACGACCTTGTCGTTCGTCGCCAGGCGGGTCTTGACACCGGTCACCGTCTCGCCCCATTCCCTGGGCTCCCGGCCGGAATAGACGGCAAGGATCTCTTTCTTCACCGGCCAATATCCACCTTCCGCGGATGGTTCAGCCTGAACGTTCCGCACTTCCGTGACGGCAAGCAGCGTGAAAACCGCTGCCAATACAAAACGAGCCATTCTTGTATCCTTTTCGTAAAAATATGCAGTAGATGCAAAGGAACGCATCCGTTGGAAGCAAGCACCACGCCGTTGTCCGGTCCGGAAATCAGCGGCGACATGCATCAGCTCCGGGAGGACCATATTTCACATGAGCGTTACATAATTCCGAGTCACGGGCCACAACCTTGCGTGAAAAAGCCTATGGATACAGGCCTCATCCGCCCGGCCGTCCCATGGGGAGGGACGTGAAGAGAGTGCATTCCGTACGACGCATCCAGATTCATGTGGGCAATGCGCGCTGATCGACAAATATCAACCTTCTTGTATCAAAGCCAAGTGACGCTGCCTTTGCAATGAGGTC
>JAAZOO010000206.1 GCA_012797715.1 Geobacteraceae bacterium
AAAGCAATTCTTCATTTCTATTCTCCTTTCCCAGTAATTTCATTCCATAGAATTCCGACAGGTTCCTCGACTATTTTTCGTTCTGCGCATCCCCCCCATCCGACCCGGTCTTGAATTTCCCCCAAGAGAGCAACCGCACGGTCGGATGAGGGGGTATCAGGGCATGGCAAACAGCCGTTCGGACATGAGCAGTCCTCACTAAAAAAGAGTTTGTTTTTCAGTGTACAAGAAAAACCCTGTGCCGCAAGACCGTTCCGGACTTTTTTCGTTATGAACGTTACAGGTAGGGGGATAAGAGCTTTGCCGCGCCGTCGCGGATTTTTTCCGGGAGGGGGCGCGCGTCCATCTCATCGAGTGAAACCTCCCGGGAGCAGGCGAGTGTTTCCATGAATTCGCGTTCCAGCGCTCCGGTCATTTCCCTATCGTATATTTCCAGGTTCAATTCGAAATTGAGCCTGAGGCTTCGGGGGTCCAGGTTGGCAGAACCGATAAGGCTCCAGAGGCCGTCCACGAGGAAGAGTTTGGTGTGGGCAAAGGGGGGCGGCTGGTAGAAGATGCGGATCCCGCACTGGAGGAGCTCCCAGAGATAGGAACGGGTGGCCCAGTGTACCAAGGGGAGATTATTGACGGCGGGGAGGAGGATGGTCACGTCGATACCCCGCATGGCCGTCGTTGCCAGTGCGGAGATCAGGGCGCGATCGGGGATGAAGTAGGGGGTCATGATACGCACCCGGCTTCCGGCGCAGGAGAGCGCCCCCATGATAATCCAGTTCAGCTTGCGGAATTCCTTGTCAGGGCCATCAGCAACGACGCGTACCAGAGAGGTTCCCGCTTCCCGCTGCGGAGGGAAGTACCTCTCGTCGTCGAGAAGGACACCCGTCGCGAAGTGCCAGTCCTCCAGGAAAACCCGCTGCAGATCGGCCACTACCGGACCATCGACCCGAAAGTGAAGGTCAGCCACGGGAAAGCGGGTTTCTGCGGGCGCAACCATATGCCGTCCCCCGATGTTCATCCCGCCGGTAAATGCCGTGCCGCCGTCGGTAACCAGAATCTTCCGGTGGTTCCTCAGGTTCAGGTACCCCCCCTGGCGCAGGGGGAGAAAGCGCGAGACCTGGACAGAAGAGCCGTTCAGGAGTTTTCGCGCCGTCGGGGAAGAGTACTTTTCCCCCAGACCGTCTACCAGGACCCGCACTTCAACGCCCCGGTCGGCAGCGCTCCGCAGAGCAGCAACAAAACGTCGTCCGGTTGAGTCCCCGTCAAAAATATATGTGCTGAGATGCACTGAACATCGGGCATCGTCTATGGCCTGCAGCATGGCTGGATAGGCCTGCTCTCCGTTATGGAGCGGTGTGACTCGATTCCCCGTAATCAGCGGGGAGGAAACAACCAGATCGGAGAGGGCGCGAAGTTCGCGCAGGGGGAAGGTATCTGCGGGGAGGGGGGCAGGAGCATTCTGGGGAAAGACCTGGAATGCGTCGCGCCCCGCAATGCGGCGTCCGCTTTGCTGCCATTTCCTGGCCCTGCGGTGTATCCTGTTAATCCCCATGATCCAGTAGAGGAGGGGGCCCAGGAGAGGGAGCGTGACGCTTACGACAATCCAACCCAAGGCCGAGCGGGGATCGCGCTTCATGAGCAGCGCATGGCAGACCGCAAGCAGGGAAAAGACGATTGAGACGCCTGCGGCGAGTGTCAGAAGAAAGATATCCACGCCATGTCCTTGTCACGGGAAGGGATTTCGCCGGCTTGAGTTTGAAGTATACCGTATTTGTCCGGGGAGAAAACGGGGACCGGCGTGGCGGTGCTACAGGAGTCCCTGGGCCGTGAAGCTGACGAATCCCTCGTCTCCGATGATGATGTGGTCCAGGACCCTGACTCCCATCAGCTCCCCCGCGTCCTTCAATCTGCGGGTGATCTCCCGGTCCTCCCGGCTCGGGGTAGGGTCTCCCGAAGGGTGGTTGTGCACCAGGATAATGGCGGCTGCGGATTCGCGCACCGCCGGGCTGAAAACCTCCCGTGGGTGGACGATGCTCTGGTTCAGGGAGCCTTCGGAGATGCGCACCTCCTTCAGTATCCGGTTCTTTCCGTCCAGCAGGAGGGCCAGAAAGTATTCCTTGCGCCGGTCGCGCAGGGAGTAGTGGTAGTGCCGGTAGACCTGTTCCGGTGAGGTGAAGCGCTCTCCGTTCGACAGGCGATCCGTGTTGAGGCGGGCCGCTATCTCCAGAGACGCCTTGATGGCTGCCGCCTTGGCCGGGCCAGTTCCCTTGACGCGGCAGATCTCGGCCGTTGTGGCGCCCGCAAGGGCCCTGAGGCTCCCGAACTCCTGGAGAAGGGAGCGGCCGATATCCACGGCGCTCTGTTTCGTAGCCGGGTTGCCGGTGCGGATGATGAGCGCCAGCAATTCCGCCTCGGTGAGAGATTCCGCCCCCTGCCTCGTCAGTTTCTCCCGCGGACGTTCGTCCTTGGGCCAGTGCTTGATCCCCCCGGACATGCTCCCCCTCCTGCCCATGAAAAGAAAAGTCCCATGAAATTTTCTTAGTGCTGTATGTACCACGGAAAAGCGCCGGAGAGAAGAGTGATTCGCGGGACAGGGAGAAATGCCGCCGACGGTGCGGCCGATAGAGGGACGGTTCCGGATGGCGCCTACCGGGCCAGGAGAAGAAGAAAGAGCGCTCCGGCCATGATGCGGTATATGCCGAAGGGGATGAAGGTGTGATTGCTGACGAATCGCACCAGGACCTTGATACCAACAATGGAGAAAACGAATGAGACGACGAATCCGATGAGAAGGTTGCTCCAGTCGCTCCCCTGGAAGGCGGAAGCGTTCTTGTATACGTCGTAGCAGGTTGCGGCGAGCATGGTGGGAAGGGCCAGGAGGAAGGAGAACTCGGCTGCGGCGGTGCGGTCCATGCGGCACATCAGGCCGCCTATGATGGTTGCGCCGGAGCGTGAGACGCCGGGAACCATGGAAAGGCACTGCACCAGGCCGACGGTGAAGGCGGTCCGGTAGGAGACGTCTGCCGCGTCGTGGACTTCCGGCCGGTGGTTCCTCATGTAGCGCTCCATGAGCAGGAAGGCGATGCCGCCCGCGATGAGTGAGACGCTGACCACCGAGGAGTCGAAGAGGTGCTTCACCATCCGGTAGAGGGTGAACCCGATGACGCCGGTGGGAAGGAAGCCGATTGCCAGCTTCAGAAACAGGTCCCTGCGGGTCGTGAATCTTCGCCAGTAGAGGCAGGCCACTGCCAGGATGGCGCCCAGCTGTATTGCCACTTCGAACGCCTTGTGGGCATCGGTCTGGGGGAGGCGGAGGAGCTCCGAGGCGAGGATGAGGTGGCCGGTTGAGGAGACCGGCAGGAACTCCGTCAACCCTTCGACGATGCCGAGAATAACTGCGTCTACACCTGTCATGGAAGTTTCCCGTCCTGTGGGATAAATGATTCGCGACAATACTGGAAGCGGACCGGGATGGCAAGGGGAAATGGCGCGGGTGGGGCCGTCGTAACACGTCCGCAACATTTTTGTATTATGGGGAGCAAAAATGTGCTATCTGTAGACGATTTTATAACAGACCAGCCTCCCGGCAGGGGAGCGGAGGAAACATGTTCGGACTGATTCCAAAAGATGAAAAATATTTCGTATTATTCAAGGACCTGGCGCGAAATATCGTGGAAGGGGCACGTCTTTTCAAGGAGATGCTCGACGATTTCAGCGATCCGGTGGCGAGCCAGAAGCAGATAAAGCAGATCGAGCACAACGGCGACATTCTTACCCACGACATTGTGAAAAAGCTGAACAAGAGCTTCATCACCCCTTTCGACCGGGAAGACATCTACGCACTGTCCAGCGCGCTGGATGATATTCTCGACCTTATCGACGCCTGCTCGCAGCGGTTCGTCATGTACAACGTGGAGCAACCCACCGCAACGGCCCAGGAGATGGCGTTTCTCATCCTCAAATCCTGCCAGACGCTGGAGGGAGCCATATCCATGCTTGGCGGGAATCTGGAGCAGATCAACCGATACTGCGTGGAGGTGAACTCGCTGGAGAATGAGGCCGACCGTGTCTGTCGCGAGGCCATCAGCCGGTTGTTCGATGAGGAGAGGGACCCGATCCAGCTCATCAAGTGGAAGGAAATCTACGAAACCCTGGAGCGGGCCTGCGACAAGTGCGAAGATGCCGTGAATATCCTGGAAAGCGTGGTTCTGAAAAATGCTTGATTCGGCTCTCCTTCTCCTGTTTCTCGTGATCGGCGCGGCCCTGCTGTTTGATTTTATCAACGGATTTCACGACACCGCCAACGCAATCGCCACCTGTATCTCCACCCGGGCGCTTTCCATCCGTTCAGCCATTCTCATGGCGGCGGGGCTCAATTTTGTCGGCGCCATGATCTCCACCAAGGTCGCCGCCACCATCGGCAAGGGGATCGTTGACGCGTCCAACGTCACCCAGATGGTCGTACTGGCGGGCATTATCGGCGCCATTATCTGGGACCTGATAACCTGGTACTACGGGCTCCCCTCTTCTTCCTCCCATGCCATCATCGGGGGCATCATGGGATCGGTTGTCGCCCATGCCGGTATTTCCGCTCTCCATGGTGCAGGCCTGAAGAAGATTATCCTCGCCCTGGTCCTGTCCCCGATTATCGGCATCTTTGCCGGCTTCATCTTCATGGTGATCATGATGTGGGCCTTCAGAAACAAAGCCCCCTACGGTCTGAACAAGGCATTCAGAAAGCTGCAGGTACTGTCGGCGGCTTCCATGGCCTTCTCCCACGGCACGGCCGATGCCCAGAAGTCCATGGGGGTCATCACCATGGCGCTGGTGAGTTACGGCTGGCTCGAGACATTCGCTGTTCCTCTCTGGGTGAAGATAGCCTGCGCCGTGGCAATGGCGATTGGAACCGCAGCCGGAGGATGGCGCATCATCAAGACCGTCGGTCATGATTTCGTCAAGCTGCAACCGGTACACGGCTTCTGCGTGGAAACAGCCTCCGCAGGTGTCATCCTTGGCGCTTCCGCAATCGGGATGCCCACCAGCACCACCCACGTCATCACGTCCTCCATCCTGGGGGTTGGCCTCTCGAAGAGGCTTTCCGCAGTGAACTGGCAGATCGCCTACCGCATCGTCTGGGCCTGGGTGCTTACCATTCCCGCATCCGCCGTTGTTTCCTTCATTACCTACCAGTCGTTGAGCCCTCTCCTGGGGAGATAGGCGAGGGGGCGGGTAACGGTGCGTCGCTACTCCAGTTCCTCCCCGGTCTCTTCCATTTCTTCGGTGAGATGGCGGAGGGTTTCGTTCCTGCGACGGAATCTGACGATGAGGTAGTAGACAAGGGCATAGGAGACGAGGGCCGCGGCAAATCCCATGAGCGACGTGCCGATGAGCAGCGGCGTGCCGTGGCTTTTCAGTAGCTCCAGGGCGAAATCCAGGTTCAGTTCCCTGAGGACCAGTTTCTGGGGGGTGCGGCCGAGGATGCGTTCGCCGAGTTCGTAACTGGCTATCATGACCGGGACCACGGTGAGGGGAGTATTGACCCATGCGCCGGTCAGGCAGGTTATCTTGTTGACCCGCAGCAGGAAGGCGGCTGCCAGGGCCAGCGGAGTATGGATGCCGAAGAAGGGCGTGAAGCTGATGAAGACGCCCACCGCGAATCCCATGGATATGTGGCCCGGGTGGCTGTCCAGGGACAGGATCTCCCGTATCCGCTTCTTCCATTTTTCCTTATTGATCAAACAATCCCACCTCCGGAGTCGGGCAAGTCTAAAGCCCTGCGGTTCTCCCTGTCAACCCATTTTCCGATACCTCTGCCCCGACGTGCCCTTTGGAATCCTCCCTGTCGCGACACTTTTGAATTGACACGGAGGCGTGCGTTCTTTACTTTTACTCCTGTTTCTATGACTGTCCGGACGGACAGGGGGAGGTCCCATGATCATCGTAACCGGCGGCGCCGGACTCATCGGCAGCGCCCTCATCTGGAGGCTCAATCTGCTCGGAAGGGACGACATCCTGGTCGTCGACCACCTGGGAACGGGAAACAAGTGGAAGAATCTCGTCCCTCTTCGCTTCACGGACTATTGCGAGAAGGATGATTTTCTGCAGATGATCGTGGACGGAAGGATTTCCACGCGCCTTTCCATGAAAGGGAAAACAATAGAAGCCGTGGTCCACCTGGGGGCCTGCTCCTCAACCACCGAGCAGGATGCCACCTACCTGGTGCACAACAACTTCGAGTACTCGAAACGGATGGCGCTCTTCGCCCTGAACGCCGGCGCACGCTTCATCTACGCTTCCAGCGCCGCCACGTACGGGGACGGCAGCCGCGGCTTCAGCGACGACGAGGCATCTCTCCACCTCCTCTCCCCCCTGAACATGTACGGCTACTCCAAGCATCTCTTCGATCTGTGGTCGCAGCGTAACGGCCTTGCGGACAGGATTGCCGGCATGAAGTACTTCAATGTCTTCGGTCCCAACGAGCACCACAAGGGAGATATGCGATCCGTGGTCCTGAAGGCCTATGAGCAGATTGCCGCCACCGGCGGCATGGTCCTGTTCAAGTCATGCCGCCCCGACTACCCGGACGGCGAGCAGATGCGCGACTTCATCTACGTCAAGGACGCGGTGGAAATGACCCTTTTCCTGCTGGACCGACCTGATATCAACGGCATATTCAATATCGGCGGCGGCACGCCCCGCACCTGGAACTCCCTTGCCGCGGCCATCTTCAGTGCCCTGGGAAAGCCGGTGAACGTCACCTACGTGGATATGCCGGAGGCGATCCGTCCCAAATACCAGTACTATACCTGCGCCGATACGGCAAAAATCCGTGCGGCCGGGTATGCCGGGGAGTGTTCGACCCTGGAAGACGCCGTAGCGGACTATGTGAGAAACTACCTGATTCCCGACAAAAGGCTGGGAGAGTGAAAGATTTCCGCTGACTCCTCCCGCCTGTTCCCAACCACTTCTTTCCGAACCAGGAGGCGCCCAGTGAAGGTCTGGTGTCTGTGCGCTGCGCTGCTGCTGTTTTGCCCTCCCCTGCTCAATGCGGGGCAGGACTCCGTGACCCTCAGGGAAGCCATTCGCCTGTCCCTGGAGAGGAACCATCTGCTTACGGCGGCACAGCATCGGAAAACGGCCGCGGAGCACGGTGTCGCCGCCAGCCGCAGCCGCTATTTCCCCCGTATCTTCCTCGATGAGACCTTTTCCGCGTCCAATGCTCCAACCCGCGTCTTCATGATGAAGCTGGACCAGGGGCGCTTTTCCCAGAACGACTTTCTCATCAATAGCCTGAATCATCCCTCTTGGACCAGGGACTACCGTTCCGCCTTCACCCTGGAGCAGCCGATTTTCGACCTTGGCATTCCCTATGGAACGGCTCTGGCGGAAAAGGAGGCCGAGGAGCAGGGGCTTGCCTTTGAGCGGCGCAGGGAGGAGGTGGCGTTTGCCGTTTTCACTTCGTACCTCGAGGTGCAGCGGGCGAGGGCCATGCTTTCCGCCGCGCAAGAGGCGGTGCGGGACGCCCGGGAGCACCGGAGGCTGGCGCGGGCACGAAACGCGAACGGCATGGGGCTGAAATCCGACGAGCTCAGGGCCGGCACCTTCCTGGCGGAGATGGAGCAGCAGCATATCACGGCGCAGAACAATGCGGCGCTTGCCGGAATGAGGCTGGCCCTGGCTGCCGGGGGCAGGGGAGGGGAATCCCTGGATATTGCCGAACCACTCCCCCTCCCGTCCCTTGATACCGGTGCCGAAGAGCTGATGGCACTGGCCCTGAGCAACCGCAAGGACCTGAAGGAAGCGGAAAAGGCCGCGGAGAAGGCCGGGATCGGCGTCAAACTGGCCGGAAGCGCTTTCCTGCCGACCCTGTACGGAAGCGCCGGCTACCAGATGAATGACCGGGATGTCCCCTTCAGCCGGGACAACGACTCCTGGATTGCCGGGGTGAACCTCCGCTGGGAACTCTTCGACGGACTGCGGCGCTTCGATGAACGCGCCCGCGCCCGCTCCCTGGAGCATTCCGCCCGTGATTCCCTGGAATATCAGCAACGGGAGGCGGTCTTCCAGGTGAAGGAGAGCCTTCTGCGCCGGGAGGAGGCGAAACAACGCCTGGCAATAGCCCGTTCCTCCCTGCGCGATGCGGAGGAAGGCGTGCGCCTGGTCACGAAGCGTTTCGCCAACTCCCTCTCTACCCTGGTGGAGGTGCTGGATGCCCAGACCGCCCTGAACCGGGCCAGGGCATCGGTGGTGGAGCAGGAAACCGGCTATGCCCTGGCAACGGCGCGGGTCTGGTACAGCGCGGGGATATTTCTCCGGGAGGTCATGAAATGAGGATAGTGCCGTCAGGGGTCGCCGCCGTGCTTGTTGCCATGCTTGCCTGCACGTCCGGCTGCCCGGACAGGGGAAGCAAGGCGAAGGAATCCCGCCCCGTTGTCAGGGGGCTGTCCCTGGAAACGGTCCGGCCCGTTTCCGTTCCCGAGCGGTTCGAGGTGTCGGGTACGGTGAAGGCCGGCAAGAACGCCCCGATTGCGGCCCGCGTCTCCGGGACCGTTTCCGGCGTTCACGCCAAGGAAGGCGACCGTGTGCGGCAGGGGAGTCTGCTCATGACCATCCATGCCCGGGAAGTCCTGGCAGATGCGGCCGGGGCAGAACATGCCGCAGCCGAGGCGCTGGCCCGCAAGAAGCTGGCCGACGTGACCTATGAAAGGTTTTCCCGGCTGTTCGAGGAGCAGGCCGTCACCCGGCAGGAGCTGGACACGCGCCGGGCCGAGCGGGACATGGCAGAGCGTGCCCTGGCCCGGGCCAGGGAGGCGTCCCGGGCCGCGTCGGCAGTGGCCGGCTACACCCGGATAACCGCTCCCATCAGCGGTGTCGTCACGTCGAAAACGGTTGATCCCGGCGCCACGGTCTTCCCCGGCATGCCGCTCATGACGGTTGAAGAGGAGGGGCGGTACCGTCTCGAGGTGGCGGTTCCCGAATCACTGCTGGGCAGGGTCGTCCTGGGAGCTTCGGTGCCGGTCTCCCTTGACGGAGTCGCGGACGGCGCTGTCGCCAAGGTGGCGGAGATTGTGCCGAAGGTGGACCCCGTCAGCCGGACCTTCCTGGTCAAGCTGGATATACCGTCCCCCGGAGCGCGCTCGGGGCGCTTCGGCCGCGCCCTGCTGCCGGTGGGGGAAAAACGGGGCATCCTGGTTCCGAAAACCGCGGTGGTGGAGCGGGGGCAGCTTACCTTTGTCTGGATCGTTGACAACGGAAATATCGCCCGCATGCGGCTGGTCAAGCCGGGTGCTTCACAGGGCGGCCGGGTGGAGATTCTCGCCGGCCTGTCGGAGGGGGAGCGGGTCGTGACGGGGGGCACGGACAGGGTGCGTGACGGGGCGAAGGTGGAATAAACCGGGCAAAGGGCGCACGGCGAATGGCGCAGGGTTCCCGCAACCCCGTGTCTTGGGCCTTGACCCTTTGGCCGTATCCAGAGGTTTTCCATGGACAAGCTCGGTATCGCCGGAAAAATCGCGCATGCCTTCATCGATTCGAAGCTGACCCCCCTCATCGTGGCGGCATCGCTCCTGCTCGGCCTCTACACCGTGATGGTCACGCCGCGGGAGGAGGAGCCGCAGATCGTTGTCCCCATGGTGGACATCTTTCTCCCCCTTCCCGGTTCCACGCCGAAAGAGGTGGAGGAGCGGGTGGTCAAGCCCTTCGAGGGGAAGATGTGGGAGCTCCCGGGGGTCGAGTACGTCTATTCCATGAGTTCCCCCGGAATGGGAATCGTCACCGTCCGTTTCCTGGTGGGCGAAGACCTGGAGAAATCCCTGGTCAAGCTCTACAACAAGGTGATGAGCAACCGGGGGATGCTCCCGCCGGGCGCCGGCGAGCCGCTGGTTTCGCCCAAGTCCATCGACGACGTGCCCATCCTGACACTGACGCTCTGGTCGGAGCGGTACGACCACTACACCCTGCGCCGCGTTGCCCGCGAACTGTGCGACGGGTTGAAGAAGAGCTCCCATGTGGCTGAGACGTCCCTCACCGGAGGGGTGCGGCGTCAGGTACGGGTGAGCCTCGATCCCGGGAGACTGGCCGGGTACGGGATGTCGCCCCTCCAGGTGATCGCCGCCCTGCGGAAGGGAAATGTCTCGGTCCGTTCCGGAGACTTTTCGGCAGGGAGCCGGGACTACCTGGTGGCGGGCGGCGATTTCCTCGGGGATGCGGAGGCGGTGAAGCGCCTGGTGGTGAACGTCCATGGCGGCCGACCGGTCTACCTGGCCGATGTGGCCGACGTCCGCGACGGGCCGGAAGAACCGGACCAGTACCTGTTTTTCGGCCTGGGTCCGGCCGCGAACGCAAAAGGCATCACCGGTGATCCCTGGAGGAACTATCCGGCGGTCACCGTTTCCGTTGCCAAGCGCAAGGGGGCCAACGCCACCCGGGTGGCGGAGGACCTGCTGAAGCGGGTGGAATCCCTCAAGGGCACGGTCATCCCCTCCGACATCCAGGTCACGGTGACGCGCAACTACGGTGAGACCGCGCGGGAAAAGAACAACGAGCTGCTGTTTCACATGTTCCTGGCAGCCATCTCGGTGACCATCCTCATCGCCCTGTTCATGGGGTGGCGCGCCGGTGCCGTGGCCGCGGTCGCCATCCCCGTGACCCTGGCTCTGACCCTGCTCGCCTTCTCCCTGCTGGGCTATACCCTGAACCGCATCACCCTGTTCGCCCTGATCTTCTCCATCGGCATCCTGGTGGACGACGCCATCGTGGTGGTGGAGAACATACACCGCTACTTCACCACGGTCCGTCTCCCCCCCCTGGAGGGGGCGGTGCGGGCCGTGGACGAGATCGGCAACCCCACGGTGCTTGCCACCTTCGCGGTCATTGCCTCGATCCTTCCCATGGGATTCGTCGGCGGTCTCATGGGCCCCTACATGCGGCCCATCCCGGTGGGTGCGAGCATGGCCATGCTCTTTTCCATGCTCATCGCCTTCATCGTCACCCCCTATTTCGCCTACCGCCTGATGAAGGGAGAGTCCCATTCCGGCAGCGATGCGCCTGCCGAAGAGTCGCGTCTCACACGCTTCTACCGGACAATCATGGGCAGGCTTCTCCATGACCGGAAGGTCCGGAACGGCTTCCTTGCCGGGGTTGTCGCGCTGCTCCTGGTCGCGGTGAGCCTGCTGTTTCTCAAGGTCGTCACGGTCAAGATGCTCCCCTTTGACAACAAGAGCGAGCTGCAGGTGATCGTCGACGCGCCCACCGGAACGGCCCTGGAAGAGACGGCGCGACTGGTCTCCGAGATGGGTGACGCCTTGCGGCGCGTTCCCGAGGTGACCGATTTCCAGACCTATATCGGCATCAGCGCCCCCTTCAATTTCAACGGCTTGGTGCGCCACTACTATCTGCGGCGCGGGGCGAACCTGGCCGATATCCAGGTCAACCTGGTGGGCAAGTCCGAGCGCTCCGACCAGTCCCACGACATCGCCCGGCGCATCCGTCCGGTGCTGAAGAAGATTGCCGATCGCTACGGCGCCCGCGTCAAGGTCGCCGAGATCCCGCCCGGCCCGCCGGTGCTCTCCACCCTGGTGGCGGAGGTCTACGGCCCGGACCAGCAGACCCGGATCGAAATCGCCCGCCGTATCAGGGAGATATTCGTCAAGACCCCCGGCGTGGTGGACGTGGACTGGTACCTGGAAGACGACCAGACCATCTATGCCTTTGTCGTGGACCGGGAGAAGGCGGCCCTGTCCGGCGTCTCCACCGACGACGTGGCGCAGACCCTGCTGGTCGCCCTGGGCGGGATGGATACGGGGCTTCTGCACCTGCCCGAGGAAAAGGAGCCGACGCTTATCACCGTGCGGCTCCCGGTGGAGAGGAGAAGCTCGCTTGAGGCGCTCTCTTCCGTCTCCGTTCCGTCGCCGGGAGGAAACATTCC